>JAACED010000016.1 GCA_011682695.1 Gammaproteobacteria bacterium | reverse complement strand
ATGGCAAACCCGACACCGATCCCCTCGACCGGCGTGCGAGGAACCGCCACGATTGTGTCCACCGACTGCACGATGGAGTCGGCGACCACAAGCGACGCGCTCTCGGCAAAGTGCTCTCTGAACGATCTGGTCGATCCGGGAAGCGAGGTCCCGCTCCCACCGATCGGAGCGGCCGGAGCGGTCGTCGTCGTGGTAGACGTCGGGGCGGTCGTCGTCGTAGACGAAGTCGCATCGTCGAGACCGACGGTAACCGTCACATCGTCGATGAAGATGGCAGCCGAATCGTCGCCGTTCTTCTCACTGAAGCGGATCACCGTCCACTCGCTGATATACGCGCTGATATCGATTTGCTCATATTGGATCGCGGCGTCCTCCCGTTTCAGCTGGTAGTTCCGAAGCGTGACCCAGTTGAGCCCGTCATTCGACGAAATGGAGACCTTCAGATGGCCGAACTTACCTGCAACCCTGCGGTACGAGAAGCTCAGACTGGCCGTATCCCAGCCCGAGAGGTCGGCGTAGCGCATCGCACCGTACGACTCGTCTGCTCCCCCGATCCTCAGGCAGTAGCCGGCTCGACAGTGTGGGTCGTCGACCACGGCGACGTGGCCGGTCGCCGGACCGTCGAATTCAGGAAACTCGATCCAGAAGCCCTGCCAAGGCAGTGTCCCGTCAGCGCCGCTGTACGAAACGGCATTGAGGCTGTCACTCAGCGTCTCCTCGTTGCTCGCCAACGCAGGCGTTGCAGCCTGACAAATGACCAGGAGGAGGAGGAGGAGCAGCAGCAGAACGGCCGACCCGATCCGTCTCATCCGGTCACCACCGAGGTGACAGCGGGATCGAAGAGATCAGGGCCGAACATCTCCGAGACGGGCTTGGGCAGGGTCATGACGAACGTCGTCCATCCTTCGCGTTCCTCGAAGCTGACATCACCACCCATGCTTCTGGCCAGTGATCGGGCGATCGTGAGCCCGAGTCCAACACTGCCCGCGAGGAGAGCTTCGCGACCGTCGTGGGCAAATCGATCAAAGAGGCGGTTCTTGATGTCGTCGGAAATACCGGGACCGTCGTCCATGACCCGACAGAGCACCATCCCTGCCTTCTCCTCCCCTTCGACACGGATGTGCGGCCCACCGTGCTTGACAGCATTCGCGATGAGATTGCGGAGCACCTGCCGAACCCTGAGCCGGTCGGCTCTCACCTCGATGTTCCGGAGCGACACCGTCACTGATCGCCCGTCCTTGATGAAAGGCCGCGTCACAGTCTCGACTTCGTCGGCGAGTGTCAGATCCTCGATCGCGAACGTGATCGCTCCCGCACCGATCCGTGCGGCAACGAGAACATCCTCGACCATCCGGGACAACTCTGTCGCTTCGGACCCAATGAGACCGACCAGCTCCTCCATCTCGACGTTGCCACGGCACATCTCGCCCAAGACCTGCGTGAAACCGACGATACCGGTGAGCGGTGTGCGCAACTCATGTGACAGCCCGGCGATGAACTGGTCCTTCGCCTCATTCAGTTCGTTCGCCGCTTGAAGCTCGAGCTGCATCCTCATACGGCGCTCACGCACCTGCCGGCGGACGATCCACCAGTAGACGACAAGTGCCGAGCCCGGCAGTAGGAACATGCCCAGAAACGAGATGATCGACGATGCCCTCGCACTCGCCTGCTGCGAGTTGGCGATCTGGCCGAGGGTCTCGTCCTGCGCTTCGGTGAGTTCCACGCTGAGGATCTGGTATGAGTCCTCCATGTGGGTCTGATTGAACTCGGCCGCCTCAACGATCTCGCCGCTCCGTAGCATGCTCAACAGAGACCGACTGTCCGCTACGTATGCGACGAGGTTCTGTCTTGGCGCTGCGATCTCGCCAGACGCGCGACTGATCAACGATTCGAGCGCTGCGACGTTCTTCTCGGCTTCACCGAGAGCGCGGTCGACCGCTTCGGCGCTCGCGACCCCCTCGCTGCCGTCGACGGCGAAGAAGACCGCTTGACCGTTCGACGCGCGGGCGATCGAGACTGCACCGAGCGTCGCGTTGGTCCAATGCAGCGACTCGGCGTTCGCTGCAACTCGCTGTGTCGTCGCCGAGGAGGCGTACCACGTTGCGAGCACGAGAATCACAGCGCCGACCAGAATCCCCAACGCCGCGTTGATCGACCGACGAGGCCTACCGTCAGCGCTATCTGTCGGCTCTACACGCATGTCATTCCTTCGGCAGCATCGCAGGTCTTCTGAATGTCGAAATGGGACGGATCCACCCTCATCCGCAGCCCCGAGTGACGCAGTACAACGAACGTGGTGTAGGTCCTCCACGAGCATGACCCGCCTAGTGGCAGTTTGGAATACGAGGCCGCGTTTCGCCAAGAGCCGGCAGCAGGCGATCGAGTGTCGCCCTGTTCACGGCACACAACCTCTCGAGCTTCTACTTCGACCAAGCCGTCGCAGTTCTCCAGGACAACTTCGACATCGACGCGCTCCCCCGGACTCAATCTTGCCGGACACCTGGCCATCCGCGCGAGGGTGGCCGCGGCGCGAGGCGGCATCGACGATGGCGAGGACCTGTTCGAGCAGGTGCGACGCATCGCCGACAACGAGACGGGTCGGCAGCTCACCACGCAGATCGTTCAAGGCGGGTCGGCGATGATCGGTCTCATGTCGGGACGCCTCGCTGAAGCCGCCGCTGGGTTCTTGAAGACCTTCGTGAGCGACCCGGTGCAGAATCTGGAGTATCTGGCGCGCGGTGCTCTTGAGCCGCGATTTCGACGGCGGCTGTCACGACAGCCTGGGTCGTGACCGGCTGAGCAGTCCGCCATCGATTCGGCCCGCGGTCACACGCTCATCTCATTCTTGGGTGACTTGGCGATGCCCGCCGTTTCTGGCTGCGGGAGCCTGCGAACGGAGTATCTGCCGAGCCCGGGCTATTCCCCTTGCCGGCCAACAGGTCTTCAGGATGTCCTGTTGTCGTTAGTCGTTGATTGTGATAGTTTACGGTGCAGTGGAAAACCTCGAAGTCATTTGCTAGGTTTTGGGTCCAGGGAGGAGGGGTATGCGGGGATTCGCCGTCGCGGCGTTGCTGGGGCTCTGCGTCGCCTGTTCCTACACCGTCGAAACCCCGCCACCGTCGTCGACTGTCACGCCGTCAAGCCTCTCGTCCACGACCACCGCTCCCCCATCGACCACGTCCACGACGACTCCCCCATCGACAACGACCACCACCGCGCCGGTCGATGGGCCACCGAGTGTCGACATGGTCCCGGCCGGGTACGAGATCGAGGATTTCATCCCGCTCGTCGAGGGCTACTTCGCGGTCCGCAACTGGGCGTTGGAGCACCCCGACCAGGTGGCCGAGGACATCCTGGCGACCGTGATCGAGCCGGGCGGGCAGCGTCGAGATGCGTGACACCCTCGCCGAGATCCAGGATCTGCTCGACCAGGACGCCCACTACGAGGGTCTGACCGAGACGTTTGTGTTGGTGGAGGCCGACTTTGCTCGAACTGAGATTGATCCCGGCGCGCCGCCGACGGACGTAAGCATCACTGTTGAATACGGAGGCTCCCGTGTCGTTACCGGCCAAACCTCGGTCCTGATTTCGGACACCCTCCGGCGAGCACCCTGGACGCTCACCTTCGACCTCGCCGACAACGGCTCGTGGCTGATCTCCGAGGTGCTCCGCAATCCCTTCGATCACGCTCCTGCGAGCCCATGAGACTGCGACGTCACCTTCCAAGCCTCGTCGCCGGCACCATGGCCTTTGTGCTCTTCCTGGGGTCCACCCCACTCGCGAGAGCAGGGAACGGACGCTGCGATTGGTTGGGCGACCCCGAGCTGATCGCCCGGTGCGAAGCCGGCGGGGGCTCACCGGGCCGCGGCCGCATCCCCCAGGAGTGGCTCGACTACGGCAAGGGATGGAAGGTCCAGAAGGTGCTCACCTGCCCCGACGGCAGCCCCCAGGTACTGCGACTGCTGTACTGGCTCGACGGCGAGTTGTGGAACAGCAAAGTCCGCGCCACCGATTTCGGCTGGCGCTTCGGTCAGGGAGACCTCGTCCCCAACGCACCCCGCCGCTCGGACGGAAGCCCCGCCATCTTCGCCGCCGACAACCTCGTCCCCGACGTCGCCTCTCGACGGCATCGACCTGAGCGAAGAGATCCGCAGACGCGCCCCGTCCGGAGAGACCGCCACGAGTCCGATCACCGAAGGTCTCACCGGCCTCGACACGTGGCTCTGGTACGAGGGCGGCACCGAGATCCCTCCGTTCACGCTCACCTTCACCGATCCGGGATCCGGCATCACGATGGAGATCGAGGCGTGGGCAGTCCTCGAGGCGTTCGTCTGGGACATGGGGGACGGAACCATCGCCACATCTGCCGTGCCGGGCAGTGCCGACGACCTCCCTCACAGCGCGGCGGCCACGCATCGCTACGAGCGCAAGGGCGACTACACGATCACGTTCACGGCCGCATGGAACGGCACGTATCGCTGGCGGCAACTCCCCGGCGGAGCATGGTCCACCCCGATTCCGTTCGCCGACAATCCGGCGCTGATCGCCACGAGCTTCACATATCCTGTCTCCGAAGTTCGGGCCGTCCTGTCACCGTAACGCACCGGCACTCTCGGTTATTTATCGCCAACCATCGCCAGAGGACGTTTTCTGTCACACCCGGCTGGTACGTTGCGGGTATGGACGTACTGGATGAAGTAACAGCCGACGGTCTAGAACAGGAACTTGCCGGCCTGGAGCTGCTCATCGGCCGGGCTCGTGCCCGTCAATTGACGTTGCTGGCCGAGGTGGATCGCCGCCAGATTCCGTTGGGTGACGGGTGTCGAAGCATGGACGAATGGGTGTCGAGCCGCCTGGACGTGGCCCCGGAGACTGCGTCGGCGCTCACACGCACCACAAGGAGCCTCACCGATGCCCCCGAAGTCAACGATGCTCTGCGTGCCGGTCGCGTATCGTTCGATCGGGCCGTCGAGCTGTGCAGGTACGCTGCGACCGGAGCAGACGATCCTGTCGAATCCGCACGGCACCTCGACATCGCCGGTCTGCGTCGAGCCGTCGCCCATCGCAGGCGACTCATGCGCCGTCAAGAAGCAGCCACGTTCACCGACCGCTACCTGGCCATGCAACCGAACCTCGACGAAACCTCATGGCATCTGTGGGGGATCCTCGCTGGTGTCGACGGCCGGATCGTCGAAGAGGCGCTCGTGCATCGGGCCGACCGGTTCCCTGCCCTCCCCGACAGAACCAGACCCACCCTCGGACAACGCAACGCGGACGCCCTGGTCGCTCTCGCCACCGACTCACTCGACGCAACGACGACAACCGGAACCGGTGCCCCACTGCTGAGCATCTTCGTCGACGTCGAGGACGCAGCAAGAACCGGAGCCGAGACGGGAGTGTGCCTCGACACCGGAATCCGCATCGGACCCGAGTCTCTCGCCGAAGCGCTCTGCACCGGTTCGATCGAAACGATCACGGTCACCGGCGGACGAGCCATGGCGGTAGGACGCAGAACCAGAGTCGTCTCCCCCACACTCCGTAGAGCAGTCCTGCATCGCGACCACGGATCCTGTACGGCCGATGGATGTACGAGCCGGTACCGACTCCAACCCCACCACATCAACCCCTTCTCCCAGGGCGGCCGAACCGACCCGGACAACCTCACCACGCTCTGCTGGTACCACCACCACGTCGTCATCCACGGCATGGGCTACACCATCGACCGCAACAGCCCGCCGGAAAGACTCCGTTTCCGCAAACCGTGCGGCGGGCCCGACCCTCCCTGACCGGGTCCAACCGACCAGGTCCACCCTGACCGATTCGACGTCGAAGCACCACAGATCATCCGCTCTGGGCGGACAGAGCGGCGCGCCCAGGCTGGGCTCACGTCCCGCCGAACTCGTTCACAAGCGCCGCGTACCGGTCGAGTCGAGGCAGCACCTCGTCGGCGGATCTCGGGGGGATGCCGAACACAACACGGGAGATCCCGGCATCGGCGTAGCGCTCGATGATCCCCGGCTCGGGCTTCGGTCCACTCACACTCAGCTCGATCGGATGTCGGCCCGCGGCAGCGGCCGCCTCCTGGAGTGCGTCGATCTTGTCGAACATATCGTGGCGGCCTGCGATAGGCATCCAGCCATCGCAGAACTCGACGATGTCACCGAACGTACGCGGGCCTGCGGCGCCACCGAGGATGATCGGCGGGTGGGGCTTCTGGACCGGCTTCGGCCATGACCAGCTTGGCTCGAAACGAACGTACTCACCGTCGAACGAGGCGACCTCCTGGGTCCACAGCTCCTTCATCGCCAGGATCTTCTCTCGCAGAATCGCTCTTCGCTCGAGATAGGCGACACCGTGATCGGCCATCTCCTCCTTGTTCCAGCCGTACCCGATCCCGAACAGCACCCTGCCGCCCGAGATCGTGTCCAGTGACGCGACCTGCTTCGCCAGCCAGATCGGATCCCGCTGGGCGACCAGGGTGATCCCGGTGCCGAGCTGCAACGTCGTGGTCACCGCGGCTGCGGCGGCGAGGGCCACGAACTGGTCATGTGTTCGGGCGTAGTACCCCGGCAGCGGTGGTGCATCCTTGACGCCTCCCCACGGGGTGCGACGACTCACCGGAATGTGGCTGTGCTCCGGGAACCACAGCGACTCGAAACCGCGGGCCTCCACTTCCCTGGCGAGTTCGACCGGCTGGATCGCCTGATCGGTAGGAAACATCACGATGCCGAACTTCACGAAGAACCTCCATGACAACAGTCGCCGTGCAGCCTAAACGCTCGCGAGCTGCCTCAGTCGTGTCGTTCCAGGAACTCGGCCAGCACCCGCGTGTACGCCACAGGTTCGTTCAGATAGGTGAAGTGCCCCGTCTTGTGAAACGTGTAGGTCTCTGCATTCGGATAGGTGCGTCGGAGCATCTCCCGCAGCTCGCGCGATACGAGAGGGTCGTTGTCGGATTCGATGATCAGCACCGGCATCGGGGGTTCCACCGGGTCGAACCGGTCGATCACACATTGGTACCGCGTCAGGAACTGCGCCTTGGACATCACCCCGCGCGACTGCTCGTACAGGTAGGCGCGCACCAGAGGTGAGCCGCCGGCCGCCGGAACGGCGCCTGAGGCGACGCGCTTGCGGAACACCCCCATGACGAGTCTCTCCGGCAGGTACGCCGAGACGGCTGCCGTCCGGGCATTCTCGGCGGAGATGATGTCATTCGGTGGGAACGTATTGGCGAACACCGCACGATCGATCCGGTCCGCGTCGTGAGCAACGAGGTATTGCGCCAAGTACCCGCCCAGGGATGTCCCCACGACACTGAACCGGTCGATGCGCTCGGCGTCCAGAATCGCGAGAAGGCCGCGACGAAGCCCGGCAAGGGTCGCAACGTCGGGATAGGTGACCGACACGACATGAAACCGGCCGGCGAACGCTTCGAGTTGCTGCCACCAGATGTCGTAGGCGCCACCCATTCCATGCAGAAACAGAATCGTCTGATCGCCTGCGCCAAACGAGACGTATTGCCAGACGTGGTCGTCGATGCGCAACCGGCGCACCTTACGGTCTCGACGAAATCCGAACAGCGACTCGCGAACGTCCTCTTCCACATATGCATAGAGATCTTGCTTCATATCCGTACGTCCCTTCGGGCAAACAGTGGCACTGCAGCTACAACCAGCACAACGAAGATTGCTGCGAGAACTCCGAAGTCACCCCAGGACAGGCCCTTCTCGAGAGGTGTGTGAGCCGAGTAGTAGTAGAACGGCGAGAGTTTCTGAGACCACAGCGGCCAGTTCGCAAGCGGACCGATCGACTGGACGAGGAAAGTGGCCAGGGCAACGGCGGCAACAACACCGAGACTCAGACCCCGGTTACCGGTCGCGGCACCAAGCGTGAGGGCGAGCGCTCCGAACCCGAGACCGAGCATCACCGCCTGGAGGGTGGCGGCGGCCAGATGTGCCATGGAGATCTCCATCCCAACCGCCAAAACTCCGACCGTGGCCCCGACGTAGATCGCCGCGCCAAGCAGCATGACCAGTACCAGCATCGCGAGCGCCTTCTGCACCACCACCGACGTCCGCGAAACCGGGTTGGAGAGCAGCAGATCCATCGTTCTGGCTTCCTCTTCGCCTGCAATCGCGCGGGCACCGGTCCCTGCCGCGAGGATCAGCAGCAGCAGCGGCACGATCCAGCCGAACGCCTCCACGGTCAAGTACCCGACAGGCGAGAACACCGACTGCCCAGCGCTCATACCGATCATGGCAAGCACTTCGGGGGGATAGGCTGCGAGGAGCTTGTCGTACGAGTCCTGCAGGCCTGGATCATTGAAGACCGACCAGACAACGACGATCAGCAGCATGTATGCGGCCGAACCCGAGAGCCACCAGAGCATGGCCTTGCGGCGGTCCCGCATCGTCTTGGTGAACACGTTACGCAGCATCGCTGTCACCCCGGAAGTACCCGAGGAAGAGCTCTTCGAGATCTGCCTCATGACTGATGATGTTGGTAAGTTCGAACTCGGCGGCCGTCTTGATGAGGCGATCGACGGATCCCACCACCCGGCACGATACGACGCCGTCATCGACGGACACATCCTCGACGTTCGGCAAAGCGGTGAATCGCTCCGACGGAACAGGACCGGAGAAGTGCAACTCGATACGTCGTGGAGCCCGCGCCTTGAGTGAGTCCAAACTCTCCACGACAACGAGATCGCCATCACGAATGATGCCGACCCGGTCGGCGATACGCTCGACCTCCGAGAGCGTGTGCGAGGACAGGAACACCGTGCGTCCTTCCCGACGCGCCTCGCGGATCATCCGGTAGAACTCCTGCTGCATGAGCGGATCGAGGCCGCCGGTCGGCTCGTCCAAGATGAGAAGTCTCGGTTGGTGCATGAATGCCTGCACCAGCCCGACTTTCTGTTTGTTCCCGGACGACAGGTCGCCGACCCTACGGGTCATGTCGAGCTCGAGCCGCGCCGCGAACTCCTTGGCGCCACCCAATCCGCGCAACCCCCTGAGATTGGCGAGATACGTGAGCAGGTCCTTGACGGTCATGTCCTCATAGAGGGCGAACTCACCTGGCAGATAGCCGATCGCCCGTCGTGTCTTCACCGACCGGGTGTCGTGTCCGAGAACTTCGACTTTCCCTCTCGTCGGATGGAGAAGACCGAGAAGAAGCCGGATCGTCGTGGTCTTTCCGGCGCCGTTGGGCCCCAGATAGCCGAACACCTCTCCCTCGACGATCTCGAGGCTGAGATCGACGATGCCGCGCTCCTTCCGATAGTACTTCGTGAGCCTCTCGGTTCGGATCACAGCCGACATCCAGGTCCTCTCGTCCCACTCGATCTTAGGGGCTCCTGGACGACCGACCATCACGCTTTCAGCCGCCCACTTCTTCGATCCGCCTGGTTCGGTCTCCTTTGAGAAGGCGGGATCGGGCGCGATCGGCGAGCAACTTCCCGTTCGTCTGGCACGTGGCGCAGTAGTTGGTCTCGTTGCTTGTGTACACGATCCGCTGCACGGGTGAACCGCACACGGGGCACGGCTCTCCGTGCTTTCCGTGGACCGCCATCTCCGGTCTGAAGGCCGTGACCTTCTCCGGCCAGCCCTCCCCCACTTCTCTTCGGAGACGGTCCGTCCAATCGATCAGCACGGCCCGAGTGGCGTCGAAGAGTGCAACGATCGCGGCGCTGTCCAGCCGTTCGGTGAGCTGCAGCGGCGAGAGACGCGCCCTGTGCAGGATCTCGTCCGAATACGCATTCCCGATCCCACTGAAGGTTCTCGGGTCGGTGAGGGCACGTTTCAGCGTCCGGTTCTGACGAACGAGTGCTGCGGAGAACTCCTCGAGCGTCATCGTGAGTGGTTCCAGACCGCCAGGATCGATCGTGGCGATCTCCTCCTCCCCGCGAAGCAGATGGAGCGAAGCTCGCTTCCTCCGAGATGCCTCGGTGAAGACCAGTGTGCCACCGGGAAAGTCGAAAGCGGCCAGGCCTACCTTCTTCGGAATTGCAGCCCCCGGGCTTCTCCATCGCAGCCGACCGGCGACCATCAGATGGATCACGACGAACAGGTCATCTTCCAGCTGCCAAACGATTCGCTTGCCGATCCGGCGCAGCCCTTGGACATGACGACCTTCGATTTCGCCGATCGGCGGGTCGTACGTCCGTAGCACCGATGGTGAGACCACTCTGACGTGCTCCAGCTGTGCTCCGAGAATGCGACGCTCGAGAGCCTCCACGTAGATGACGATGTCGGGCAGTTCGGGCACACGTCAAGAGTAGGTGGCCGTCGGCAGCATGGACTCTCGGGAGCATGCAGCGTGGATCGAGTAGTCGCAGAGAGCCGGCGATCACCTGGATCCGCTCGGAAACGAACCGCATGGGTGTCGGAGAGCAAAGAGGGCGGGCCATGATGGCCCGCCCTCTTTGAGAAACAGTCTCTCAGGAATCGTTTCTCTTCTCGAACTCTTCTTCGAAGGAGACGATCTTGCGTCGGGGCCGGTCACCGCTGCTTGGCTCCGCACCGCGGTCGTCACCACGGTCCCGATCTCCACCACGACCACGATCACGATCTCCACCACGACCACGATCACGATCTCCACCACGACCACGATCACGATCTCCACCACGGCCACGATCACGATCTCCGCCACGGCCACGATCGCCGCCGCGACCACGATCTCCACCACGGTCGTCACGACGCTCATTGCCACGGTCGCTGCCATGGCGTTCTGCGCCCAGTTTGGCATCCGGCTTCGGCTCGATCTCGGCGGCGAGGTCCAGATTGACCTTCCCCATCCGGTCGACTTCACGCACGATGACCTTCACCTTGTCTCCCAGCGCCACGTAGTCCTCGACACGGTCGACACGACGGTTCGCGTCGATCTTGGAGATGTGGAGCAGGCCGTCACGACCGGGAAGGATGTTGATGAACGCACCGAACTTGGTGATGTTCACGACTTCACCGTCGTATTCCTTGCCAACCTCGGCTTCGGGTGGGAACGCCATCTGGAGGACCCGCTCCTTGGCGGCCGCAAGGGAGTCACCGTCGGGAGAACCGATGCGAACGATGCCTTCGGCTCCGTCCTCCTCGATCTCGATCGACGCTCCCGTTTCTTCTTCGAGTTCACGGATGTGCTTGCCCTTCGGACCGATGATCTCACCGATCTTGTCCTTGGGGATTCGCACGGCCTCGATCCTCGGGGCCCACTCGTTGAGTTCCGTCCGCGGACCTTCGATTGCGGCCCGCATCGTGTCCAGGATCGCCAGACGAGCGTCCTTTGCCTGCTGGAGGGCACCCGTGAGCACCTCGGATGGCAGCCCTTCGATCTTCGTGTCCATCTGCAACGCAGTGATCACATCGGCGGTTCCCGCGACCTTGAAGTCCATGTCGCCGAGTGCATCTTCTGCACCGATGATGTCGGTGAGCGTGACGAACTTACCGTCGACCGAGATCAGACCCATCGCGATGCCCGCGACAGGCTCAGAGATCGGCACACCGGCGTCCATGAGCGACAGACTCGAAGAACAGACCGACGCCATCGACGTCGAACCGTTGGACGACAGCACCTCGGAGACGAGACGCAGTGCATACGGGAATTCATCACTCGTCGGCACGACGGGAAGCACCGCCTTCTCGGCAAGAGCACCGTGGCCGATCTCGCGACGCTTCGGGCCACGCATGAATCCTGCCTCGCCGACCGAGAACGGCGGGAAGTTGTAGTGGTGCATGAACCGTTTGCTCTCCTCGATGGCGAGCGTGTCGAGCATCTGCTCCATCTTGAGCATCCCGAGCGTGGTGATGTTCAACACCTGGGTCTCGCCACGTTCAAACAGGCCGGAGCCGTGTGTGCGAGGTATCAGTCCGACTTCCGCATGCAGCGGACGTATCTCGGTCGGACTGCGTCCGTCCATGCGGACACCTTCGTCGACGACCCGCTGACGCATCAACGTCTTCTCGACCTTCTTCAGCGCCTTCTTCGCCATGGCCAGGTCTTCCTCGTCCAAGCCGAGCTCGGCGATGACCTCTTCCGCGACGCGACTCTCTGCATCACTCCGCTCGTGCTTTCCGGCAATGCGGATCACCTCGGCGAGCTTCGGCGTGGCCACGGCCTCGACCCGTGCGTACAGCTCGTCGCTGTAATCGACGGCGGTCGGCCATTCGATCTCGGGGACGTCAACCTGCTCGACGAGTTGTAGCTGAAGGTCGATGATTTCCGCGATCGGCGCCTTGGCCTCTTCGAGGCCCTGTGCGACCGTCGCCTCGTCCGAAGGCTGTTGACCCTCGGCGATGAGACGCAGGCCGTTCTCGGTGGCACCCGCCTCCACCATCATGATGTCGACTTCCCCCTGGTCGTTGCGTCGACCGGCGACCGTCAACTCGAACACGCATCCTTCGAGATCCTGGTAGGTCGGGTTGACGATCCATTGACCGTCCTTGAGTCCGAGCATGACTCCACCAATGGGACCCATGAACGGGATGCCGCTGATCATCAACGCTGCGGATGCTCCGTTGAGCGAGATGATGTCGTATGGGTTCTCCCCGTCGATAGACAGGATCGTCGAAACGACCTGTGTCTCACAGCGAAAACCATCGGCGAACGACGGCCGCAACGGGCGATCGATGAGCCGGCAGGTCAAGATCGCCTGCTCGGTAGGACGGCCTTCACGACGGAAGAACGATCCGGGGATCTTTCCCGCTGCGTACATGCGCTCTTCTACATCGACGGTGAGGGGAAAGAAGTCGATTCCCTCCCGAAGGCGTTGGTTGGCGGTGGCGGTGACCAGAACGGCGGTGTCGCCAGTCTGTATGGTCACCGAACCGTTTGCTTGACCAGCGAGTTTGCCGGTTCCGATGACGACCTCGCGGCCGCCTACTGACCCGCGTACGGTGATTTCTGACACGCGTGTCTCCCTTTCCGGGGAAGCGGGCCAATTACCAGTTGACGGCCCTCTTGCACAGGGTTGACAACTGACAACTGGACACACATCCCCACTTGTCGTCTTTATCCCAATTATGGGATCCGGAGAAACCGTCCCCGACCGGCCGTTCGGCTCTCGAACGGAGAGGGAGCGACGGATGCCGCTCTCTCCAAATCTACCGTCGCAGCCCCAGGCGTGCGATCAGTGTGCGGTATCGCTCCACATCCTGCCTTCGCAGGTAGTTGAGCAGCCGGCGTCGCTGGCCCACCATCATCAGGAGGCCTCTGCGGCCGTGATGATCGCGTTTGTGCTCACGCAGATGCTCGGTCAAATGGTTGATACGTTCGGTGAGCAGCGCGACCTGAACCTCGGGGGAACCGGTGTCGCTGTCATGCTGACCGTACTCTTCGATAATGGTTTTGGTGTCCTTCATTCACACACGCGCACAGATAGGGGGTACGAGGAACGGACGGGAGTGTAACACCTTCGCCGGGCACCGGAACAATCAGGAGCCACGGTCAACCTCCCAACAGCGCTTCCGCCTCGACCTCCACCTTCCATCCGGGGTCGAGGAGGCCGCCGACGACCACCATCGTTGCCACGGGTGCCGCAGCACCGAACAGCTCGGCATGCGCCCTGCCCACCTCGTCGGCGTCGGCGGGGTCGGTCAGGAACATCCGCGTACGCACGACGTCTGCCGCTGTCGCACCCGCTGCTTCCAGCGACGCGATGATGATCACTCCGCAGCGGCGCATCTGCTCGTACGCGGTGGATGCCATCGGCTCGCCCTCGGGAGGAATCGGCGCGGTGCCTGCGATCAGCACCCTGTCGCCGATTCTGATGGCACGGGAGAATCCGTACGCGGGCTCGTACGGGGAGCTGGAATGGAAGCGTTCTCTCATGATTCCTCCAACATCGCCCTTGCCTTGGCAACGTCCAGCTCGATCTGAGTGACGAGTTCGTCCGCGCCGGCGAACTGTTGCTCATCCCGAATGCGACCAACGAACTGCAGCGTCATCGGCTCGCCGTAGAGGGTCGGAGCCACATCAAGGAGGTGCGCCTCCACAACGCGCCCCGCTCCTTCGAACGTCGGACGCACACCGATGTTGGCAACAGCGGGATGCGTCCTCTTCCGGACAGTTGCCCACACGGCGTAGACCCCGTCTGCCGGGATGAGCAGTTCTTTGGGAATGTCGAGATTCGCCGTCGGATAGCCGAGGCCAATCCCCCGCCCGTCACCGACGGTAACCGTGCCCGGTAACTCGAACAGCCTGCCCAATGCATTAGCCGCAGCTTCCACCTCACCTCGGTTCAGCATTCTGCGAATGGCAGTGGAGGACAGCGTCGCACCATCTCCGCGGAGCAGATCGACCGCATCGACCTCGAACCCGAATCGGGCACCTGCAGATCGCAGTGTGTCCACACCTCCCGAGCGATCCACCCCAAAACGGAAATTCGACCCGACGACCACGAGCCTGGCATGCAGGGCATCGACCAGAACCCGGCGGATGAACTCTTCCGGGCGCATCTGTCGGATCTGATCGAACGGGAGCACTCCTGCAACGTCCACACCGAGACTCTCGAGGATGTCGAGACGACGTTCCATTGTCGTGAGCATCTTCGGCGCTCTCGTCGGCTCGAGAACCGCCACGGGATGGCAATCGAAGGTGAGGACGACCCTGCGACGTGCGCCGAGCGATACCCCCATGGTCTCGAGATCTGCGATGACTCTCTGATGGCCCCGATGCACACCGTCGTAGACGCCGATCGTCACCGCGGAACCCCTCGAAGGCAACGACCACTGCACCGGATCGCCGTACAGGACCTTCACGAGATCACCACCTCCGGACTCCACAGAAGACCCCGGGAGCGATACACCGCCAGGAGGTCTCCACCGGAATCGAGTACCCGAACGTCGGTTTCCGCCGGCGCGTCCGCTGCAAAGGTTCCAACAGGAAACTGCATACCGTGCCGGACCGCTACGGACGTCTTGTGATCGACGTGTACGGCAGGGAGGTCTTTGAGGCCGTCCGCCATCGAGATCACACCGTAGTTCGGAGCCGCCTCGACAACCTGTTCGATCGTCACACCATCTCGATCCGCGTCCATCCACCCGACGCGTGTCCTCCGCAGCGTCCCGATGTGTGCTTCACCACCGAGCGCCTGGCCGAGATCCGCCCCGAGGCTCCGAATGTAGGTCCCGCTCCCGCATCGCACCCGCAGCGTGGCTTCCGGATATGGTCCGGGAGCGAACTCGAGCACGTCGATGCCATAGACCTCCACTGTGCGGGCGGCACGCTCGATCTCTCCACCCTCCCTGGCGATTTCGTACAACCGTCGACCACCCACCCGGATGGCGGAAACCATCGGCGGCACTTGCGCAATCACACCGACAAAACGCCCGATTACACCGCGGAGGTCCGCCTCATCGAACGACATGGGCTCTCGATGCAGGATCGCCCCGTCGCCGTCGAGCGTGTCGGTGGCGACCCCGAACATCACCCGGGCCACGTATTCCTTTGGATATGCCTGAATGAAACGCAGCAACCGGGTCGCTTTCCCGAGGCCGAGAACGAGCAGTCCGGTAGCGGAGGGGTCCAGAGTCCCTGCATGACCGACCTTCTTCTGGCGAACGATCCCGCGGACTTTCGCGACAACATCGTGCGATGTCCATCCGGGAGCCTTGTCGATGAGCAGAAACCCGTTGATCACAGTCTCGCCTTGAGTGCCGCGATGATGGCATCCGGCGGCCCGGCGTGCGAGAAGCCGGCAGCGTTGTGGTGACCTCCCCCACCGTACGCGGAAGCGATCACGCCGACATCGACTTCACCCCTCGAACGGAGGCTCACCTTGAACGTACCGTCGGCCAGCTCCTTGATCAGCACGGCAACCGTCGCCTCCCACGCAAGACGGACCACATCGATGAGTGGGTCGGTGTCCTCCATGCCGATTCCCCACCGAGTCAAGTCCTCCTGGTACAACACCGACCAGACGATGTCTCCGTCGAGTTCCGCTCGGGCAAGCACATCGCCTTCGAGTTTGAGGAAGGAGAACGGAACCCGCTCGTACATGTTCTGGCCAACGATCTCGGGATGGGCGCCGGCCTCGACCAACTCGGCTGCGATCCGCAGCACCTCCGGTGACGTGCTCGAATACTGGAAACGTCCGGTATCGGTGACGATGCCCGTCAAGAGCGCCGTCGCGACCGTCTCATCGATCGGCCACGCGAGCTCGCCGAGCAGCCGGAACACGATCTGTGCAGATGCGGCGGCTTCGGCGTCGATCACATTGACGTCTCCGAAACCGGGATTCGAGATGTGGTGATCGATCACGATGAGACTCCCCGACGACTTTGCCGACGGCACGAGACTTCCGAGACGATCCAGGGACGCGGCATCAACGCTCACCATGACCTCGGGCTGCGCCGGAAACTCCTTCGGCGATACGAGGATCTCCAATGGGAGGTACTCATAGATCGGAGGTAAGACGAACGGCTCTCCGAAGGAGACGACGCTGGAGCGACCCGCCAGGCGCGCCGAAGCTGCGAGGCCAAGCGCAGAACCTATGGCGTCCCCGTCCGGACCCACATGACACGCCACCGCGATCTCTGAGGCATCCCTCAACTCCGCGACGGCGGCATCGAGCGAACTCATGACACTTCGTTCTTGTTCGAGATCTTCCTGAGAAGGTTCGAGATCTTCGTGCCTTCCACGATGCCGTAGTCGGGAGAGAACACGATCGTAGGCGTGTACTTGAGGCGGACACGATGACCGACCTCACCGCGCACATGCCCAGCGGCCGCTTCGAGCGCGGCCGCGCACGCCTCGTGCTGCTCGACAGATCCCAACACGGAGTAGTAGACGTGAGCGGTGCGGAGATCTGGGGTCGTCTCGACCGCTGTGATCGTCACGAACCCGAGTCTCGGGTCTTTCAGGCCCCGCACGATATCGGCGATCTCACGCAGGAGCATCGAGTTCACCCTACGCAGTCGCGGGCTCGGGGAACGGGTCATGACTCCTCCAAATACGACATGGCCACCTCGAGAATCTCCACGTCATTGCGACGCTCGACGTGACGGCGAATTGCACGTGACTGCTTGAGCAGCTCCGCATGATGCTCGGACACGAGGGCCACTCCGATCGTCGACCGCTGCCACTGGTCCTGAAAACCGACTTCCGCGACCGATACACCGAATGTGCGTCGCACATCGTCGAGGAGTGGCCGCAGAACGCCCCGCTTCGCCTTCAGGGACCGGGCCTGCGGAATGCGGAGCTCGATGCGGAGTGCTGAAGCATGCATGCCGTCACTTCCGGGCAACTTCCTTCAGCACGTAGGCCTCGATCACGTCGCCTTCTTTCACGTCGCTGAAGCGGTCGAGGCCGATACCACACTCGTAGCCGGCCGCTACCTGCTTGACGTCGTCCTTGAAGCGACGCAGAGAATCGATCGTGCCGTCGTAGACGACGATGCCTTCGCGAAGCAATCTCGCTTTGGCTCCTCTCACGATCTCTCCTTCGGTGACGTAACTCCCCGCGATGTTTCCGGCACGGGGGACCTTGAACACGGCCCGCACTTCGGCAGAGCCCAGCACCTGCTCGATCTCCTCGGGTGCAAGACGTCCCACCAGCATCTGTTCGATTTCGTCGAGCAGTTCGTAGATGACGCGATACGTCCGAATCTCGATGCCCTGTTCTTCGGCCGCCTTACGCGACTTACTGTCTGGACGAACGTTGAACCCGATGATCACCGCTTCTGTGACATCGGCGAGGCTGACGTCGTTCTCGGTGATCCCACCCACCGCCCCGTGGATGATCACGATCTTGCCGCCCTCCCTGCCGATCTTCGCGATGGCATCGCGAATTGCCTCCAGGGATCCGTGCGCATCGGCCTTGATGATCAGCCGCAGCTCGGCCTCATCCGCGCTCCTGAGCTGCTCGAGCAGCAAGGCGAGGCGCTCCCGAGCCGTGGGAACCACGGAGCCCGCCAGTTTGAGCTTGTCCTGGACCTTGGCGGCCTTGGACCGTGCCTCACGCTCGTTGGTGACGACCTCGAACCGGTCTCCAGCGGTCGGTACGGACTCCCAGCCCATCACCAGCACCGGTGTGCCCGGCGTCGCTTCTTTGACCTGCTTGCCGTTCTCATCGAGCATGGCACGAACTCGTCCCGATACCGCGCCGGATACCAACGCATCACCCCGACGCAACGTTCCTCGCTGCACGATGACGGTCGCAACGGGACCACGCCCTTTGTCCAGGTTGGACTCGATGACGGCGCCCGATGCAGGGGCATTCGGGTTGCCCTTGAACTCCTCGACTTCCGAGATCAGATCGATCATCTCGAGGAGCTGGTCGATACCCAAGCCCTGCTTGGCAGAGATCTCGACAGTGACCGTGTCTCCACCGAGCTCCTCTGCGACGAGACCGTACTCGGTGAGTTGAGCACGAACCCTGTCAGGGTCGGCCCCAGGAAGATCGATCTTGTTCAGCGCGACGATGATGTCCACGCCGGCGGCTTCGGCATGGCTGATCGCTTCGGCGGTTTGCGGCATGACACCGTCTTCGGCAGCGATCACGAGAACGACGATGTCGGTGACATTCGCTCCCCTGGCGCGCATCGCGGTGAATGCCTCATGACCGGGCGTATCCACGAAGGTGATCTTCTTGCCACCTCTCGACACCTGATACGCGCCGATGTGCTGGGTGATCCCGCCGGCTTCTCCGGCGACGACGTTGGCCGAGCGGATCTTGTCCAGAAGGGTGGTCTTGCCATGATCGACATGGCCCATCACCGTCACGACGGGCGGGCGGGGAACCAAGTCCTTCGGATCGTCATCGAACACCGGAGCCGCGGGGAGAGGTTCAGGAGTCTCCTCCGCAGCTTCGACTTGGACGGTCACGCCGAGCTCTTCTGCGACGAGTTCTATCGCGTCCACAGGCATCGGTGAACCTGCCCCGGCCATCTCTCCCATCAGGAGCAACGCCTTGACGACATCACTGGTAGACACGCCGATCGCGTCCGCGAATGCTTCGATGCTGATTCCCGGCTCGATGACGATCGGCGCCGCTTCGGGCGTCTCAGCGTCCGGCTCGGGTGTCTCAGCGTCCAGCTCGGGCGTCTCAGCGTCCGGCTCGGGTGTCTCAGCGTCCAGCTCGGGCGTCTCAGCGTCCAGCTCGGGTGTCTCAGCGTCCAGCTCGGGCGTCTCAGCGTCCAGCTCGGGCGTCTCAGCGTCCGGCTCGGGCGTCTCGGCTTCGACTTTCGGCGTCTCGTCGACATCCTCGAACGAAGCGATGATCAGCTTCGCCGCGGCCTCGTCGACTGCGGACGAAGCAGTCTTGACATCGATGCCGAGTTCCGTGGCACGGGCAAGAACGAGCTTGGACTCTCGGCCCAGCTCCCGCGCCAGTTCATAAATACGTTGCTTCGCCATCTGTCAGTTCCCAGCCTCATCCTCTGTGCCGTCTGTCTCCGTTGATGCAGCCGGAGCTTCCTCCACCGGCTCTTCGGGTTCCTGCGCGGTGCTCTCGCTCGTAGGCTCCTCGGAAACCGGGGCGTCGGGAGCTTTATCCGGCGCTTTTGCTTTGGTGTCCTCAGCCCCTCCGCCTGCGTCTTCGGTCTGGGATCGAATATCGATGCGGTAGCCGGTCAGTTTCGCCGCAAGGCGGGCATTCTGGCCCTCCCGGCCAATGGCCAGCGACAGCTGATGGTCCGACACGATCACGATCGCGGACTTGTCCTTCTCGTCGATGCGAACCTCTTGCACCTTGGCCGGACCGAGCGCCTCTGCAATGAACTGCGTGGGATCTTCCCGCCACTGCACCACATCGACTTTCTCGCCGCGAAGTTCGTTCACAACCTGCCGCACCCGTGTGCCACGTGCACCCACACAGGCGCCCTTCGGATCGACGTTCGGGTCGTTCGATGCCACCGCGATCTTGGTGCGGTGGCCCGGTTCACGAGCGATCGCCCTGATCTCGACGGTGCCGTCGAGCAGCTCCGGGACTTCGAGGTTGAGCAGCTTGCGGATGAAATCCGGATGGCTGCGACTCACGACGATCTGCGGACCCTTCGTCTCGCCGCGAACCTCGATGATCAAGCCCTTGACTCTGTTGCCTCGCTCGAGCCGTTCGTACGGGATTCGTTCGGATCCCGGCATCAACGCCTCGGCGTCACCGAGATCGAGGATGGCATAGCGATGGTCGACCTGCTGCACGATACCGGTGATCAGATCCCCCTCGCGACCCTCGTAGAGGTCGAAGACCTGCTCACGCTTGGCATCGCGCAGACGCTGTGCGATCACCTGCTTGGCCGTCTGTGCGGCGATCCTCCCGAAGTCGTCCGGGGTGTCCTCCCACTCGTCGATGACATCGCCGTCCTCGTTGAGTTCCTGCGCGTAGACGGTGATGTCGCCCGCGTTCGGATCGATCACCACGCGTGCTTCCTCCGCTGCACCGGGACTGCGCTTGTATGCAGACACGAGCGCGTTCGCCAGAGCATCGAGGATCGTCTCGACCGGCACGCCGCGTTCCTGCTCGAGCAGTTCGAGTGCCTCCATCACCGCAAAATCCATCTTCATCGGATTGCCTCCTTGCGCCGCGCCTTCCCCGGCTTTGCGTTGCGTTCCCAGTGGAACAGGGTCTTCGCTGATGCGATCTCACCCATCGGCAGCGTTCTCCGCTCATCTCCCACTACGACGATGCAGGCGTCTTCGTCGGAAGCCTCCAATACACCTCGATGACTACGGCTCCCCGCGATCTCACTCCGTGTTGTGATAGAAACCTCGCGTCCGACCGCCTTGAGAAAGTGAGCAGGTCGTCGGAGCTTACGTTCGAGTCCCGGCGACGACACCTCGAGCGTATATGGATCCCCCAGGTGTGCCTCCCCATCGAGAAGGCGGGAAATGCCGGCGGTCGTCTCGGAGATCCGGCCCACGTCGATGCCACCCTCCGCATCGATGAGGACGCGCAGGACACGGCCGGACCACTCGACATCGTCGAGTTCCAGACCCTCGGCGGTCAAGTACCGCTCGAGTATGTCCCACAGGGCAGTCTCGTTCATGTATTCCTCGTACAGAAAGGCGGGCGGGCGCCCACCTTTTCAAGCGTCCATAGGTTTTACCAGGCGCGAGTATAGCCCGCGTACTCTCTTGCCAAATGCTGCGGCTACTCAGTACGCCTTAGAGAATACCGCCAGATGCTCACCCGATGCACCGCAAAAAATGCAGGGTCCGAGATCATCGGGCTGGTCGAAGGGGATGTTCCGAATCGTTGCCTGCGTCTGCTGCTGAATCGCAGCCTCACAGTCGGGAGAACCGCACCAGGCTGCGTGAAAGAAGCCGCCTTCCTGCTCGATGCCTTCCCGCAATTCTTCGAACGTTGCCGGGTATGCGGTGTGCTCGTCCCTGAACGCCGTGGCCCTGTCGAAGAGACCTTGCTGAATCTCCACGAGGAGGTCGGCGGCGGCCTCCGCAACACCCTCGATCGGAACGGCCTGTTTTCCTTCCCTGCCGGGTCGGTCCCGGCGGGCCAGGATCGCCTTGCCCTCGGCCAGGTCACGTGGACCGATCTCGATACGGAGCGGGACGCCCTTCATCTCCCAATCGTTGAACTTGAAACCCGGCGTTACCCCGTCACGATCGTCCATCGTGGCGCGGAGGCCGCGCTCGTGCAAGGCACCGGTAATCCCCCATGCAGCTTCAAAGACAGCGTCGGCATCCGCGTCGGAACGAACAATGGGAACCACGACCACCTGGTGCGGAGCAAGCTTGGGAGGAAGGATGAGTCCCTGGTCGTCGCCGTGGACCATCACGGTCATCCCGATGAGGCGAGTGCTCACACCCCAGGACGTTTGATAGGGGTACTGCAGCTCGTTGTTGCGGTCGAGGAATCTCGTCTCGAAGGCTTTGGCGAAGTTCTGACCCAGGAAGTGCGACGTCCCCGCCTGCAGGGCTCTCACGTCCCCCATCATGGCTTCAATGCTGTAGGACTCGACGGCTCCGGCAAACTTCTCCGCATCGGACTTGATCCCACGAATCACCGGCGTCGCCGCCCAGTCTTCGGCAAAGCGTGCGTACACGTCCAACATGAGGCGAGCCTCGTCACGGGCTTCCTGCTCGGTCTCGTGTGCCGTATGGCCTTCCTGCCACAGGAACTCGGTCGTGCGAAGAAAGAGGCGGGTTCGCATCTCCCAACGCACGACGTTCGCCCACTGGTTGATCAGCAGCGGCAGGTCGCGATAGCTCTTGATCCACTTGGCGAACATCGCGTTGATGATCGTCTCCGAGGTCGGGCGAACGACAAGCGGGTCTTCGAGCTTCTTGCCGCCGCCATGGGTCACGATCGCGAGCTCGGGAGAGAATCCCTCCACGTGCTCTGCTTCCTTCTCGATGAACGAATAGGGGATGAACAGCGGGAAATAGGCGTTTTGATGGCCCGTCTCCTTGAACATGTCGTCAAGGGCCTTCTGCATGTGCTCCCAGAGGGCGTAGCCATACGGCCGGATGACCATGCAGCCTCGGACCGGTGAATAGTCGGCCAGCTCTGCACGCTGCACCACGTCGGTGTACCAACGGCTGTAGTCGTCGCTTCTCGGGGTAACTTTCTGCTGCGCCACGGATCCTCTTGTTTTCGGGTAGCTGGTGAGAATAGTCAGTCGTCAGTCGGCCCCGCAGCGACCTTACCGACCGCAGCGCGACGCTCCTTGGCGCGATTCGCATCTCCCTGGCGTTCGAACAGGTCCCTGGCGTCGGCTACGGCCTCGGCCCCGGCAGTCGCATCGGCTGCTGCCAGCCTCGCTTCCGTCCCTTCCTCGACCAGCTTCTGTGCCTCCTCCAGGAGCGCCTCGACCATGTCTGCTTCGGGGACCACTCTCACGACTTTGCCTTTGATGAACAGGTGCCCTCTGCCGCGTCCCGCAGCAATACCGATATCGGCCTCTCTCGCCTCACCAGGCCCGTTGACGATACAACCCATCACCGCAACCCGAATCGGCAAGTTCGCCGCTTCCAGACGTTCCTGCGCCTCGTTCGCCACCTTGATCACATCGACCTCCGCCCTTCCGCACGAAGGGCAGGCGATCAGATCGAGGCCTCTGCGTTCACGCAGGCCGAGGTACTCGAGGAGTTGCCTTCCGGCCTTCGCCTCCTCCACGGGATCCGCGGTCAGTGAGAAGCGGATCGTGTCACCGATGCCCTCCAGGAGCAGCGTCGCTATTCCCGCCACCGTCTTGATGATTCCGGCAGGCGGTGGCCCGGCCTCGGTCACTCCGAGATGCAACGGGTAGTCGACTTGCTCGGAGAGCAGCCGGTACGCGCTCACCATGGATGGAACGTTCGAGTGCTTCACCGAGATCTTGATGTCACCGAATCCCACGTCCTCGAGATAGGCGATCTCTTTGATCGCCGATGCCACCAGCGCTTCCGGCACCGGGCCCCCGTACCGCTCGAGAAGGTCCTTGTCCAGAGATCCGGCATTGACGCCGACGCGAATCGGGACCCCCCGATCCTTGGCTTCCCGGGCGACCGTCTTGACGTGCCCCTCATCTCGAATGTTCCCCGGGTTCAGACGCAGGCCGTCGACGCCGGCCTCGAGTGCCGCGAGGGCGAGGCGATACTGGAAGTGAATGTCGGCGATGATGGGCACGGGCGAACGGGGCGCGATCTCGGCGAGACCTTGCGCCGCTTCAACCGTGTCACAGGTGATGCGGACGATGTCGGCGCCGGCACCCGCGAGCGCGTACACCTGAGCGAGGGTGCCGCCGACGTCCACCGTCTTGGTCGTCGTCATCGATTGGACACTCACCGGCGCGCCTCCACCAACCGGAACCCGGCCGACATGAATCGCACGGGTGGTTCTGCGCTGCATCATCCGGGACTGATCGGGTTGACGATGTCGAGCAACAGCGCGACGGAGAAGAGAAAGATCACAAGTACGATCACGGCAGCCGCCACGGGCATCAGTTTGCGCATGTCCGCCTTGCGACCGCTGACTCGCTCGTACAGCGCCACCATGAAGTGCCCACCGTCGAGCGGATACAAGGGCAACCCGTTGAAGACGCCGAGCACGATGTTGATTAGTCCGATGAGTACGAGCAACGCCTGGAAACCCAACCCTTCTCCAAGGTGAACGATGCCGATGGGACTCACGGGACGGATGTCGTTTGGCACGTCGGTGTTGCCGATGAACGCTCCGGCCAGACGGGCGAGGGATGACGGACGAACGAGGTTCCCGAGGGAGGTGATCGTCTCGACGGTCGTGAATCCCACGGCTCGTCCGGCGAGGCCGGCGGCACGGAGTACTCCGACGGACTCGGTCTGGTACTCCGGACTGACACCCAGGTAGCCGACGGTTTCACCCTGTTCGTTCACCCTCGATGCGAGTGTCGTGTCGAGTTCAACGGTTGTCCCGTCCCGGAGCACCGTCAGAGAAACCTCCTGGTTCGGCCCATCGGCGATGAGATCGACAAGCTGATCCCAGTCGGACACCGGTACTCCGTCCACCGCCATGATCCGATCGCCGGCCTGGAGGCCGGCGGTGGCAGCGGGGCTGACACTGCCGTCATCGAGCGTCAGTTGAATCGCCGCCATCGTCGTCAGCGGCTGGTCGGGATTCTCGATGCCGTAACCGATGAGAATGCCGAAGAAGATCAGGTAGGCAAGGACGAAATGCAGGAACACTCCTGCCAGCACGACGACGGACTTCGCCCAGAACTTCTTGTCACGATAGGTGCGACCGACATCTTCGGGCGCTATCTCCTCGAGGGGATCCATGCCTGCGATCTTGTTGTATCCACCCAGGGGGATTGCCTTGATCCCGAACTCGGTCTCGCCACGCGTCGTCGACCAGATCTTGGGCCCGAACCCGAGGAAGAACTCCGTGACCTTCATCCCGGTGGCCCGCGCAGCAACGAAATGGCCCGCCTCGTGAATCATGATCGAGACGACCACCGCAACGAGCATGATCAGACCGCCACTCATGTCGCCCCCAACGGTACCGGGAACGCGGACCTACCGACCATCAGCACGCACCGCCGATCAACGAGCTCGCAACCGCACGCGCCTCCGCGTCGACCGCCAGCACATCGTCGACGGTGCGGACATCGATCGTCGGTATCCGCTCGATGGTCTGTTCGAGAACGGAGGCGATGCCGAGCAACCCCAGACGGCCGTCCAGAAACGCCCTGACGGCGATCTCGTCGGCCGCGTTGACGGCGGCCGGCGCCGATCCTCCTCGTCTCCCCGCCTCCAGGATGACACCGAGCGCAGGGAACGATTCTGCATCCGGCTCGAAGAACGTGAGGGTCTTGCCGGCCAAGTCGAACTGTCCGCCCCCACGTTCCCTGTTCGGATAAGTGATGGCGTACTGGATCGGTATTCGCATGTCCGGTTCACCGATCTGCGCCTTGAGTGATCCGTCCTCGAACTCGACGAGCGAGTGCACGATGCTCTGCGGGTGCACGACCACGTCGATACGTTCGTACTCGATCCCGAAGAGGTAGTGCGCCTCGATCACTTCGAGTCCCTTGTTCGCCAAGGTGGCAGAGTCGATGGTGACTCGTGGCCCCATCGACCACGTCGGATGTGCCAGCGCCTCTGCAGGCGTGACGTTGACGATCTCGTCCCTGGTCATGGAACGCAACGGCCCCCCGGACGCGGTGAGGATCAGGCGCCGTACGTCTCGAGAGCGTTCACCTACGAGACATTGGAACAGCGCAGAGTGTTCGGAATCGACGGGAATCAACTCTCCGCCGCCACGTCTGAGCGCGTCGAGCACGACCGGGCCCCCCGCCACCAGGCTCTCCTTGTTGGCGAGGGCAAGACGGTTCCCGGCTTCCAGAGCGGCAACCGATGCCGCGAGGCCGGCAGAACCGACAACCCCGTTGACGACGACCGTCCCCGGAATGGAAGCCAGTTCGACGAGGGCCTCAGGGCCAAACCGAGCCCGCGAGCCGAAGGATCTGAATCGCTCCCGCTCGTCGCCGGCGGGAGCGGCCACACCGATGAGTGCATCTGGATATGTCTCTGCCAGCTCGGCGAGCGCGTCCGAACCCCTGCGCGCCGCAAGTGCTTTCACCTCGCGTCCGAGGCGATGTGCGACTTCGATCACCTGGCGACCGATCGAGCCGGTCGCTCCGAGCACAATGAGCGGCCGTGTCACGACAAGTAGCCGAGCCAGAGGAAGAGGACGTAGCCGACCGGAATAGTGAACAAGTAGCTGTCCAGGCGATCGATGATGCCGCCATGACCAGGGAGCAGCGCACCCATGTCCTTGACCCCCAGTGCCCGCTTGACGAGCGACTCTGCGAGATCACCCAACGGGGCAAACACGGAGATGACGGCCGCCATCCACAGCGCGCCTCCGAGACTGAAACCGAACCACGAGATGAGCGAGAGCCCAAACGCCGCTGCAAAAGCAACGACTACCCCGCCGACGAGTCCTTCCAGGGTCTTGCCCGGTGACAGGTTCGGGGCAAGGAGAATGCGACCAAAGGAACGCCCGACGAAGTAGGAACCGGCATCGAACAGGGCCGTGAGCACGACGATGGCAACGATCAGCTGTTGCGACTGGGGGGAACGAATGATCGGCATCGCGAACGACAGGAGGCCCGCCACCCAGATCACGCCGAAGATGGTGAACGAGGCATTCTCCAAGGGGTTCCTACGCGGGACGAGTGCGTACCAGAAGAAGATCGCGACGATCGTGCTACCGAGCGCCATCGCCATGGCGGCGAGGGGACGATTGGCGAACCAGGACGCCGAGAGAACGGCGATCGCACCCAGAAAGCCGAAAAGCGCGAGGGGAACGTGTCCTGCACCCCGAAGAGTGCTGTAGAACTCGCCGAGTGCGACCAGGGCCAGTACACCCACCAGGAATGCGAACCAGCCTCCTCCGAGCGCCAGCAAGGCCAGGATAACGGCAAGCAGCACGATGCCCGTGGCGGCTCGCACCAGCGTATCGGAGGGACCGGGGCCGGCCTTGACCTCGGCCGCCGGTTGCTCACCGGTCACGTCCTCAAAGCCGACGAGCCCCGGTTCCAGTCCCGGCATCGAGGCCGCAACGGCCTGCATCTCGACGTCTTCTTGTGACGCCTTCGCGATCGCCTCGGCAAGGTCCCGGTACTCCTCGGTCGTCGCACTCAGATAGTCGTCGCTCGTGAAACCGTCGAGCACCGAAGCGCCGGTCAGGAAGTCCTCGAAGTCCTCTGCATCTCGACCGCTGTCGGGGAGATCTCGCTCGGGATCATCGGAAGGGCGCCCGGGGAACGCGACGACTTCGCCTCCGCTTTCGTCCTGGTGCTCGCTCATACTTCGAGAAGTTCCTGTTCCTTGTTGGCGAGCAGATCATCGACCCTGCTCACCATCTTGTCCGTGAGCTCCTGAAGCTCCTTTTCCGCCCGACGGATGTCGTCGTCGGAGATCTCTCCGTGGAGTTCATTCAGCTCGCTCATCGAGTGGCGCCGGATGTTGCGTACCGCCACACGGCCGTCTTCGGCCATGTGGCGAACGACTTTGGTGAGCTCGATGCGCCGCTCCTCGGTCAGTGTCGGGAAGGCGAGTCGCAGAACGTGTCCGTCATTGGCGGGGTTCAATCCCAGGCTGGAGGTCCGAATTGCCTTCTCGATGGCTCCGATCGACGTCTTGTCGTAAGGCTGGACGATCAGCAGGCGAGGCTCAGGTACCGAGAATGATGCAAGTTGCTGCAGTGGCGTCGGTGTCCCGTAGTAGTCGACCATGACCCTACTGAGGATTCCGGCGTTGGCTCTGCCGGTCCTCACCGTGGCGAACTCGGCCTGCACGTGCTCGATCGCCTGGCCCATCTTCCGTTGGGCTTCACCGAGTACTTCCCGAATCATGACGCCTCCTAATGAACCAGCGTCCCGATCCTCTCTCCTCGTACCGCCTTGACGATGTTCTCAGGTTTCGTGATGTTGAACACCACGATCGGGAGCTTGTGGTCTTTGCACATGGTAGCCGCCGTAGCGTCCATCACCCGGAGACCTTTGGAAATCAACTCCAGGTAGCCGACCTCCGAGAGCAGAACCGCCTCGGGATTCTCCGAAGGGTCGTCGTCGTAGACACCGTCTACCAACGTCGCCTTCAACATCACCTCCGCACCGATCTCCACGGCCCGCAATGCAGCCGCGGTGTCGGTTGTGAAGAACGGATTCCCGGTGCCTGCCGCGAAGATGACGACGCGGCCTTTCTCGAGATGTCGGATGGCACGCAGCCGAATGTACGGTTCGGCGAACGACTGCATCGCGATCGCCGTCTGCACCCTGGTGGGAATTCCTGCGTTCTCGATCGCGCTTCGCAACGCAAGAGCATTGATCACCGTCGCCAGCATGCCCATCGAGTCTGCCGTCGCCGGATCGATACCGGCCTTGGTCGCGGACACTCCCCGGAAGATGTTGCCACCACCGACGACCACGCCGAGTTCGATCCCCAACGAAACCGCTTCGCAGATCTCACCGGCGATCCGCTGCACGCTCACCGGATCGATTCCGTAGCCGACAGTAGGGCCGGCGAAGGACTCCCCCGACAGCTTCAGCAGGACGCGACGGGGTGCCTCTCTGTGGTCTATATCGTCACCGGAAGCCATCAGGCTTCCTCACCGACCGCCAGCCTTGCGAAGCGGCGCACGCGGATATTCTCCCCCATCGTCGCTGCGAGGCCGGCGACCATCTCTCCCACGGTCCCGTCGAAGGTCTCGGTCTTCACGAACGGCTGCTCTTCGAGGACATAGTCCTTGTAGAACGAACTGATCTTGCCTTCCACGATCCTGGGAATGATGTTCTCCGGCTTGCCCTCGTTCCTCGCCTGGCGAGTGATCATCTCG
This sequence comes from Gammaproteobacteria bacterium, assembly GCA_011682695.1. Taxonomy (NCBI): domain Bacteria; kingdom Pseudomonadati; phylum Pseudomonadota; class Gammaproteobacteria; species Gammaproteobacteria bacterium. Next base: position 10,747 of record JAACED010000016.1, on the reverse strand, counting down.
CGCTCGTGTTCGAGAGCGTCCGCCGGTACGTCCTCACGCCTGACCCAGCGGGGCTGGGCGGCGGCCACGTGCATCGCGACGTCGTTCGCCATCTGCTGGAAGTCCTCGCTCTTGGCGACGAAATCCGTCTCCGAGGCGAGTTCCACCAGGACCCCGATGACCGGTCGGCCAAGCTGACGGTGGAGGTACACGCCGATGACGCCTTCGTTGGCCTCCCTGGCGGCCCGCTTCTTCGCGTCCGCCAGACCCTTCTCGCGCAGATACTCCTTGGCTTTCTCGAAGTCGCCCCCCGTTTCGACGAGTGCCTTCTTCGCATCCATCATTCCCACGCCGGTCGCCTTGCGGAGTTGCTGCACGTCCTTTGCAGTGAAGTCGGCCATCACTTCGCCTCTTCGTCGCTCGGCGAACCCTTGAGCGCGATCTCCCGGCCCTCGATGCACGCAGCGGCGACGAAACCGGCCATCAGCTGCGCAGAGCGGATGGCATCGTCGTTTCCTGGGATGACGAAGTCGACCAGGTCCGGATCACAATTGGTGTCGACGAGTGCGATGACAGGGATGCCGAGACGAGACGCTTCCTTGAGCGCAATCTGCTCTGCATTCAAGTCGACGATGAACAGCGCCTGAGGCAGGTGGTTCAGATCACGGACACCCCCGAGCACCCGCTGAAGCTTCCAGAGTTCGCGCCGCAGGTGCAGTCGTTCCTTTTTCGGGAGTGCCTCCATCTCGCCCGACTCGTCCATCCGTTCGAGCTCTCTCATGTAGAAGATGCGCTTCTGAATGGTGGAGAAATTGGTCAACATGCCGCCGAGCCATCGGAAGTTGACATACGGCATATCCGATCGAGTGGCAGCCTCCTCGATGGGGCCCTGCGCCTGCTTCTTGGTACCGACAAACAGCACCAGCCCACCGTCGGCGACGGCGTCTCTCACAAAGTCGTAGGTGCGGTTGATCTGGTCGAGCGTCTGACGCAGATCGATGATGTGGATGCCGTTTCGAGCGCCGTAGATGTACGGCTCCATCTTGGGATTCCAGCGCCGGGTCTGATGCCCGAAGTGGACACCGGCCTCCAGCAGCTGTTTCATGGTGACGTTGGACACAGATGTCCTCCTCTTTCGGTTGCTCCTCCGCCCATCTCGATCCTCGGACCGCTCCCCACGGAACCAAGTTCCGACCGTCGGGGAGTCACGACAGGCGTGCGTGATTGCGCAACTGTACCACCCCGACTACGTGCGAAGTTCGGGCGCTCCCCGGAAGGCAGGCTCGGTCAAGCGATGCCGCAGGCTCATCACGGACTTCGTGTGGATCTGACAGACCCGGGACTCGGTCACACCCAGGACCTGTCCGATTTCTGCCAGGGTCAGCCCTTCGTAGTAGTAGAGGGTCAGGACGAGACGCTCTCGTTCGGCCAGCCGATTGATGGCGTCCGCGAGCACACGCTTGACCTCCTCCTCCTGATAGGCCGCTTCCGGATCGACTCCCTTCGGGTCCGGGAGCAGCTCACCGACCTTGGTCTTGTCACGACCGGGGGCGAGCAGCTCGTCGAGTGCGACGACTCCTGCCGAGGAGACCTCCGCCATCGTATCGAGCAGATCCGAGAGTGGAACGCCCAGGTGCGCTGCGAGTTCCTCTTCGGTCGGAGAGCGTTGGAATCGGTGCTCCAGCTCGGCGTGTGAGCGCTCGAGCTCGCGGGCGCGTGCACGCAGAGAGCGAGGAGCCCAGTCGAGGGCCCGGAGTTCGTCGAGGATTGCCCCCCTGATGCGGTTGATCGCATAGGTCTCGAACTTGACACCCCTGTCGGTGTCGTACTTGTCGAGCGCGTCCATGAGGCCGAAGATCCCGTCGGAAATCAGGTCGGACCGGTCCACGTTCGAAGGCAACCCGGCACCGATGCGGCCGGCGACGAACTTCACCAGTGGGGAGAAATGCAGGATGAGGCCTTCCCGGGCCTTTGGATCCCCTGTGGCCTTGAAACGCCTCCACAGCTCGTCCAGATGGTCGTCTGGTGCCCGATCAGGCCCGCGGGTGACTTCGCTCATACGTCGCCTTGAGATGCTCACGGGTGATAGCAGTGTAAATCTGGGTGGTCCCCAGTTCAATGTGACCGAGTAACTCCTGGACAACGCGCAGATCTGCTCCCCCTTCGAGCAGGTGCGTTGCGAAGGAATGCCGGAACGCGTGCGGGAATGTCGCCGCGCGTCGGCGGACGACTCTTCGAATCCCGCGGACACCGAGGGGACCGCCCCGCACACCGATCCACAGCGCCCCGCCCGCATCCGGAGAAGCGAGTTTGGGGCGCCCCGCGGCGAGATACCGAGCGAGCGCCGTCCTGGCAGGACGACCCAGCGGAACCACCCTTTCTCTGGCACCCTTTCCCGCAACGCGAACGAACTCGGCGTCTCGAACGGTGCCGACCTGCAGACTCGCCAACTCCGCCACTCGCAGTCCTGTCGCATACAGCACTTCGAGAAGCGCACGATCTCTCAGTGACACCGGGTCGTCGCCGTTCAGCTCGTCGAGGATCACGCGCACGGTCCTGCTGGGCAAGGCATGCGGGAGCGTTCCTGGGCGGCGCGGCCTACCCAGTTGATCGGAGGGATTCACCTCCACCGCTCCGTGCCGAACCTGATCGGAGAAGAAACTCCGCACGGCGGAGGCCTTGCGCGCCACGGAACGCCGTGCGTATCCCCTGGTATCCAGGTAGGCAAGGAACCGGCGAACCATCGATCGGTCGATCTTGGCGATGTCGGCGGCCCCGGCCCGATCACAGAACTCCATGAACTGGCTGAGGTCGCGGCGGTAGGCGGCAAGGGTGTGCACCGACAGGTGGCGCTGTGATGCCAACCGCATCAGATAGTCATCGACGGGAGCACACGCCCAGTCGGGCAGCTCAGGGATTGCAGCCATGTGTCCATGGTTGCCGCAGATGCCGGGGCGGTCAACAATCCGCAGCATCTGCGGCATGGCTCGGCGCCATGAACGCGCCGGGGGCGCCCGAATGGGCGCCCCCGATGGTGCGAGAGGAGCCTCACGCGGCTTTGGCCGCGCGGCCCAACTTCTTGGTCTTGCCGACCTTGACCTCCAGTTTCTTCGGCTTCCTGCTGAGACTCTCCGGAAGCGGCATGCGGATCGTCAGCACGCCACCCTCATAGTGGGCATCCAGCTCGTCGGCGTCGATGCCCTCCGGGATCATCAGGTCTCGCTGGAAGCTACCGAAGGTCCGCTCCCGCACGTAGAGATCGCCCTCTTCGACATCCCGTTCGTAGGAGCGGGAGCCACGAAGGTGAAGGACGTTGCCCTCGACGGTGATATCGAGATCCTTCTCGGGGTCGATGCCAGGCAGTTCCGCCTCCACAACCAGGTCGCTGTGGTCGCGGTAGATATCGACCCGCGGACGCCACACCCACGTGGTCTCGGACTCCGTGGGACGCAAGACGCCGAAGAAGCGATTCATCATGTCCTGCAGATCACGTTCGATCAACGATGTGAACGGTGACCAATCGGTTGCCAACATAGCATCTCACCTCCTCTCACACAGTCTCTCCGGGGAGCCTCCCCCGGAGTGCACGGGCGGCGAGACGGTCCAGAAAGGGCGCATTCCCGCCATCCCTGTATTTCCTATAACGCATCTCTATTCCCGAAGCTTCCCGCCCGGTCGCGCAGCTCAGGGATTGCAGCCGCGGTTGGCCCGGATGCCGGGGTGGTCAACGATTCCGGCAGACCAGACCTCCAGTTCTTCGCACGAGACCAAGCGTCTCGAGCCGGGCGACGTCTGCCAGCACGGATGCCGCCGATCGGTCGAGTTCCTCCGCCAGAGCGTCCACAGATCTCCCGATCGGACCGATGATCCGGAGAATCTCGTCGCCTTCCGTGACGGATGCTCGGCGTTCCGAAGGCCCGAGGATGATCGAGACCGCCTCGATCAGATCGCCGGCGTCGAGAACGGGAAGTGCACCATCCCTGATCAACAGGTTGCATCCTTCCGACGTGGGACGATCGATGTCGCCGGGAACCGCGAAGACCTCTCTCCCCTGCATGAGGGCGGTGCGTGCGGTGATCAACGCACCACCGGTTCGGGCAGCCTCGACCACCACCACCACGGCAGAAAGCCCTGAGATGATCCGGTTCCGGGGTGGGAAGCGCCAGCCGTTCGGTGGCGTCCCGGGTGGGTACTCGGTGACGATCGCACCTCCTGTCGCGACCAGGCGTTCCCCGAGCGCCCGATGCTCCTTCGGATACCAAATATCCGGTCCACACCCGAGCACGGCGACACCGCATCCTTCTGCATCGACCACACCGCGGTGGGCGGACCCGTCCACACCGCGGGCGAGCCCGGACACGACCGGCCAATCCGCTTCTGCGAGGGCCCGTCCGTACGCGTTGGCCAGGCGCATGCCGTACGCGGTCGCCCGCCGTGACCCGACGACGGCGACACCAGGCCTGGTCGGTAGTGCGCCGCGCACGAACAGCAGATCCGGGCAGTCCGGAAGCCCGGCGAGATGAGGTGGCATCTCCTCACGCAGCACAACGGCGATGCCCCCCTCCGCGAGTTGCTCGAGCCGGTCGGCGGCGGAGACGGTGGCCGCCAGACGCGCATGATCGGGTACGTCCACGCCGCCTCTTCGTATCGAAGCCAGAATCGCGTCCGCAGACCCCAACCGATCGACCAGTTGAGCTCTGCGCGCAGGGTGCATCCCGACGTAGGCAAGCCGCAGACGAGCGTTCACCACTCACCCCGGAAGCTCAACGCTTCGGCGATGTGCGGCTCATCGACCGACGCCGAGCCGTCGAGATCTCCGATGGTCCGTGCAACACGCCGAACCCTGTCGAAGCCGCGCCCGGTGAGGGCAAAGCGTTCCACGGCCGCCTCGAGTAGCCGACGAGCGTCCGACGTCCACTCGAGTTCATCCAACTGTCCGCGCCCGAGGCGACCGTTCGGCGCTCCTCTGGCACGCTGAAGTGATCGTGCCGCCATCACCCGCTCGGCGATGGGCGCACTCGTCTCTCCAGGCGGACCGAGCAACTCCGATCGTTCGGGGCGAGGGATCGGCACCCTCAGATCGAATCGATCGAGCAGGGGCCCGGAGATGCGCCGCCGGTACCGCTGAATCGCACCGACCGAGCACGAGCATGGCTTGACCCGATCTCCGGCATACCCGCACGGACACGGGTTCGTCGCCGCGACGAGCTGGATATCGCTCGGAAACCGTACCGACACCCCCTTTCGGGCGATCACGACCGACCCTGCCTCGAGAGGCTGACGAAGCGCATCCAGAATGTTCACCGGGAACTCGCCCAATTCATCGAGAAAGAGAACACCTCGATGGGCAAGCGAGATCTCGCCCAGTACGGGAATCCCGCTCCCGCCGCCGACGATGGCCGGCATCGTCGCAGAGTGGTGAGGAGCCCGAAACGGAGGCACCGACGACGCCGGAGCGGATCTCCCTGCGGCACCCCACACCTGGGCCACTTCCAGCGCAGTCTCCTCGTCCAGAGGCGGCAAGATGCCGGGCAGGCGCAGCGCGAGCATCGTCTTGCCCGCCCCGGGCGGTCCCCACAACAGAAGGTGATGTGCGCCCGCGGCCGCGATTTCCAGGGCCCGACGACCCGCAGACTGTCCCCGCACCTCGGCGAGATCCAAGCACTCGCCGGGGACCGTCGCCTCCACCGCCGGTACCGGGGCACCCGGCGCGCCCTGGGTGACGGCGATCGCCTCCGAGAGCGACCGGACGGCCCTGACCTCGGCACCGGGGACCCGCAAGGCATCCCCCGCCGAAGCCTGCGGGAGGAGGCACGGCACACCCGCATCTCGCGCCACCATGCCGGCACCGAGACCGCCGCGCGCCGGTCGAACCGCACCGTCGAGAGCGAGCTCACCCAGCGCCACGACCTCTCCGACGTTCGGCGGAACGCTCCCCGCGGCAGCGAGGACGCCGAGCGCAATCGGAAGGTCGTACACCGATCCCGCCTTGGGAAGATCGGCAGGGGCCAGGTTGACGGTCACACGCCGATTGGGAAAGGGAAATCCCGACGACAATACGGCCGCCCGGACCCGATCCTTCGCTTCGCGCACGGCGGTATCGGGGAGGCCCACCAACGCAAATACGTTCATCGGGGCACCGACGTGGACTTCCACACGCACGGGACGCGGCTCGACGCCGACCAGTGCGACGGATGTGACTGTTGCGAACATGGCTCAACCGTACGGGTGGGGTGTGACAAGACTCGGAACCGGCCTCAGGCCGCGTCGACGGACGGGAACACCGCAGAATCCGGTGACCGAGGCACTCGTCGCGCATCCCGGCTTGAACTACACTGATGTAAGTCGACGAAGGGGACAAGGTGCTGGCGTGCGACACGAAGGTCGACAAAGCAGAGATCGTCGTCGAGGCCTGCCTTGACCGCTACCGGATGCTCGGCATCGAGGCGGAGGCGATCTCCTGGGATCGGATCACTCTGGAGGACCCGAGCACGAACGTGACGCCCGTGATCAAGACCGAGCGCCGCCTCGACTGGATCCTCACACGAGACATCCCTCATCGCGCCCATGCGCTCGTCTTCGAGCGCCTCGTCGGTGAAGGCTGGGCCGTGCACGCCTTGGTGCCCATGGAGTTGCTCGGTGAAGCACACAGGGAACTGCGCGGAACCCCGATTCGGTTGCAGGGATGGTGGATCGGCGAAGGTGGCGTACACTTCGGACGACCCGAGATTCCCTGAGATCATGCCCGTACCGCTGTACACCCAGACCGTCATCGCACTGATCTGGGACTTCGATCGCACACTGATCCCCGGCAACCAGCAAGATCCATTGTTCGAAGAGTACGGGGTGGACGCTCGAACCTTCTGGACGGAGGTCGAGGGCCTGGTCGAGCACTACCGGCAGCGAGGAGTGCGGGTTGCCCGGGACACCGCGTACCTGAATCACATGCTGACCTATGTCGAGCAAGGTATTTTCGAGGGGTTGACGCGAGCAAAACTGCGCGACCTGGGCGCCCGGATCGAGATGGCGCCCGGCATCCCCGAGTTCTTCAAAATCTCTCAGGAGTACGTCGCTCAGATTCCCGAATACGCCCACGAGGGGATCTCGGTCGAGCACTACGTCGTGTCCACCGGCATCCTCCCCATGGTCGAGGGCAGCGCCGTCGCTCCGCATGTCGACTGGATCTGGGCGAACGATTTCATCGAGCAGCCTGCACCGCCCGGATATCTCGAGACGCTCGGGATCGACGAGCCCAACCATCCGATCTCTCATCTCGGCTACACCCTGGACAACACCTCCAAGACCAGGGCGGTGTTCGAGATCAACAAGGGAGTCAACAAGAACTCGACCATCGACGTCAACGCGTTGATGTCGGAGGAACAGCGCCGAGTGCCGATCAAGAACATGATCTACATCGCCGACGGTCCCAGCGACGTTCCCGTGTTCTCGATTCTCAACGAGCGAGGCGGTAAGACGCTTGGCGTGTACACGACCAGTCCGACAAACAACTTCCGTCAGGTTCGCCAACTCCAGACGCAAGGTCGTATCCAGGGCATGGCCGAGGCCGACTATCGAGAGGGCAAGGCAGCGTCCCTGTGGCTGATCGACAGCATCGACCAGATCTCCAGGGAGATCGTCGACGCGAGACACAAGGCGTTTGCCGAGATCCCGCGTGCGCCCGGACACGCCGACTGACACGATGGAAAACCTGCGCCCCGTCGGAAACCTGACCGTCTCGCCGGTGCAGGCGTATGCAGCCCGCAAGCGATATGTCTGTCCAGGCTGCCGCGGCCCCGTGGAGGTGGGTGCGTTCCATCTGGTCGTCGTGCCCGACGACGCCCCCGAAACGCGACGGCATTGGCACCGAGGCTGCTGGTTCAAGGAGAACCGACGCCATCACTGAAGTGTGCTCAGGCAGCGCCGGGAACCCAGCGAATCTCAACGCCTTCAACGCTGAATGCGACCGCCACGAGGTCGACGCGGCACACATCGAGGTGGCGGGCAAGCGACCACACCTGTGTCGCCTTGGGCTCATCGAACGCATCGAGAGGGTCCTTGCCATCGACGCTCCGCTCTCCGATCCACGACGACTTCACCTCGACGGCGACTCGCGTGCCGGCACGCTCGACGACGAGATCGATCTCTCCTCGACCGATGCGAACGTTACGGTCGACGATCGAGAAGCCGCGGCGAACCAGGTAGTCGGCGGCGATGCGCTCTCCAAGCTCGCCCAGGCGACGAGCGGTCAGAGGCGAACGCCGGGCTCCAGTTCTTCGATATTGACGTCGCGGAAGGTCAGCACGCGCACATGCTGAAGGAATCTCGCCGGTCGGTACATGTCCCATACCCAGGCATCCTCGAGCTCGATTTCAAAATAGGTCGAGCCTGCCTCGTGGCGGGTGTGCACATCGACACGATTGGCGAGATAGAACCGACGCTCGGTCTCCACGACGAACCGGAACATCGGAAGGACGTCACGGTACTCCTTGTAGATCTTGAGTTCGATCTCGGACTCGTACCGCTCCAGATCTTCCTCATGCATTCCAGTTCCTTCTTCCCGAGGTCTCCCGATGCTACCAACCTCGACCACCACACGTTCTACACACGATCGGTGACAGAAACGGTGCGGAACCGACCCCTCTCGCCGTCCGCCGCCGGCTACAGCCGGCCGAAGCGATCGAGCGGCCAGATGCGGATGAACGCCTTTCCCACGATCGAGTCTATGGGAATCGGACCAAAGACACGACCGTCCTTGCTGTGGTCCCGGTTGTCTCCCATGACCAGCACATAGCCTTCCGGAATGGTCACAGGTCCAAAGTTGGGCATGTGGCTCCCCGGATACACGTACGGCTCGGCGATCGGTACGCCGTCGACGAGCAACTGATTGTCTCGGATTTCAACGGTCTCCCCCCCGACCGCGATCACCCGCTTGATCAGATCTTCGATGTTGGGAGACCGGAGCCCGAGGGATTCGCCAACGTGTCGCGCGAGCGCGTCGAACAACGGCTCATCCTCTTGCGTCTGGCCCCACGGCGGTAGGAACACCACCACGTCCCCGCGCGCAGGCTCACTCCAGATGTAGGAGAGTTTGTTGACCAGGACTCTGTCGCCGATTTCGAGTGTGTGCCGCATCGATCCCGATGGAATGAAGAACGCCTGAATGAGGAAGCTCTTGATGACGACAGCGACCACGAGCGCTATCAGAACGAGGATCGGTAGTTCGATCCAAAACGGAGTATGGGGAGTTGGCTTGCGTGCCACGGCTATCCGGCCAACCGGCGAGGCACTAGCGGCGTTCTTTGATGCGCGCTGCCTTACCGACCCTGTCCCGAAGGTAGTAGAGCTTCGCTCGCCTGACTTTGCCGCGCCGGATGACCTCGATCTTTTGGATGATCGGAGCGTGAAGGGGAAACACGCGCTCGACTCCCACACCAAAACTGATCTTGCGAACAGTGAACGTGCTCTTGATTCCGGATCCGTCACGAGCGATGACCACTCCCTCGAAGACCTGTACGCGCTCGCGACCCGCCTCCACGACGCGAACATGGACGCGTACGGTGTCGCCGGCACGAAAGTCCGGGATGTCTTCGCGCAGGTACGCGTTTTCGAGCTGTTCGAGCATGTTCATCGGGGAACTCCTTAAGGGGAGCATCGAGCGGGCAGCGATTGTAACAGGTCGAGCCACCGATGCATCGGCGCCGCCAGCAAGATAGCAGTCCCCGAACGCTCCTCAGTCGGCGGACGGGTCGGAACGCTTGTTCCACAGGTCCGGTCGACGGCTGCGAGTCCGTTCCTCACGTTGACTCTGGCGCCACCGCTCGATCCGAGCGTGGTCGCCGGAGAGGAGCACATCCGGCACGGTCCATCCGTGATAGTCGGCCGGCCTCGTGTACTGCGGCTCTTCCAACAATCCGTCTCGAAACGACTCGAGAGCGGCAGAGGCGTCGTTGCCGAGGACATCCGGAAGGAGTCGGGCAACACCTTCGATGATCGCGAGTGCTGCCGCCTCTCCCCCTGCCAGGACGAAATCACCCAGCGAGATCTCCTCATCGACCAAATGCCTCGCGACTCGCTCGTCGACCCCCTCGTAGCGCCCGCACACCAGGGTCAGGTGTTCCAAGCCGGCCCAACGATCCAGCGTCGACTGCTCCAGCGGTCGCCCCACGGGGGTGAGCAACACCTTGTGGCTGGAGCCGAGGGGCTCGATCGCTCGAGCGAGCGGATCGACCATCAGCACCATGCCCGGGCCCCCACCGAACGGGGCATCATCCACCTGTCGGTGCACGCCACGGCCGAACTCTCGCAAGTTCACCATCGTGACGGCAAGGTGGCCGCCTGCGATTGCACGACCGACGATGCTCACCTCGAGCGGAGATGAGAAAAACTCCGGGAACAGGGTGACGATCGAGATCTGCAACCAAAAGCCTCCAAACGATGCAACCCTAGAGTATCCTCCGATTGATCGTGGTAGACAGCGACTTCACATCCGCCGACCCCTGGGGTCTTCCCGTTGACGACCAGGCCGAGGCGGAAATAGACGAGAGGGAGGACGCCCAGGAGGGACCTCTGGTACAGCTCGATTCCGAGCAGTCCGAGGACGGGGAGCCCGACGCAGAACCGGAGCCCGAACTGCCTGTCGCCTCACAACCAAACCCCGCTGCGAGAAACGTGCTCGATGCGCTCGGTGTCGGGCTCGATGATCTCCCGGACGAGCCTCCCGCGTGGATAGAAGAGCCGACCGACACCGACGACACCGACGACACCGACG
>JAACED010000015.1 GCA_011682695.1 Gammaproteobacteria bacterium | reverse complement strand
GATGGTTGTGCACCGTTCACTCGAGTGGCATCGAAAGGAGGCCCGGCTCAAATCAACCAAGACGAACCGTTCCCGCACGTTGGCCATCGCCGAGTCCACAGTGAAGGCGCTGCGTCGCCATCACGACGTGCAGGCTGAAGAGAGACGTGTTGCTGGTCCCCTGTGGCCGTCCGAGTGGAGCCAACTGGTGTTCGTTACGCAGAACGGGACTCCGCTACACCCTGCGAATGCCCGCCGGATGGTCTCCACGATGGCTCGGTCGGCGGGGATTGAGGGTCGGGTCACTCCGTATGATCTTCGTCATACGGCAACCTCGGTTCTGTCGGCGAGAGGAGTTGCCCCCGAACTGCTGGCCGACCTGCTCGGGCACGTTGACACGCGGATGGTGTTCCGGCACTATCGGCATCCGATCACACCCACGATTGATGTCGCGGCAGTTCACATCGACGACGCCCTCAATGCTTGAACACCATGGTGCCAATCATGGTGCCTATCGTTCGGTTTTGGTTGGTGGTCGGAGGTCCAGTGGCGACAAGGTGATCTGGCGGCACAGTCACCGAAAGCCCTTGTGGCGTTTGGGTTTCAGGGACGTCAGGGAATCCCCGGGGACCTCGGGAACCACCGCTTTGTTCCCATGGCATGCAAGGGGTCAGGGGTTCAAATCCCCTCAGCTCCACCACTCCTATTCCTGTGACGCTTCACGGGAATAGTCCCATTGAAACGTCACGAGAACGCACCCGGAGAGCCTGCGGCGCCGCCGGTCAGGGCGCCGTCGCCGAGGTGTTGATGAAGCTGTCTACCAGTGCCGTATAGGCGGGCGCGGTGCCGTCGGGGTAATTGCCCGAGAACACTCCTACCGAGGTAACGGTGATCGGCTGCGTGTAGCTCACCTGCTCCGTCCAGGTAGTCCCGTCGGTTGAGGTCGAGTAGGTCCAGACTTGTCCGGTGCGGTTGACACGGAACCACATGGGAGCGACCAGCGGCACTGCCGTGTTGAGCTGGGTGGTGACACTGCTGCCGTCGATGAACGCCGAGAAGGCGTACACGTTTCCTGAGTACGAGTAGACGTCGAAACGCAGGAATCGGGTGGGCGACTCTTCTACCAGGATGCCCTGGCCCTGATAGGTCGACGTGACCGTCGAGTCGAACTTCACTACCACTTCGAAGTCGGTGTCGTTGGCGGCCTGCATGACCCGCACGGTGGTATTGCCGCCCGACCAGGGGTCATGAGCCGGTCCGGCCCCCACCGACAGCTCCAAATGCCCGTCGACTACGGAGATACCACCGTCTCCCAGCGGATCGAAGACGCTCCAGACAGAGGTGTCCAGGGAGGTTCCGTCGAAGTCGTCGGAGACGATTCCCGACGGGTCCGCCCCCAACGGCTGGGTGGTGAACGTGCGATCGAGGGAGGTGGCCGTATTAGCCGATCCGTCGGTGGAGGTGACCCGGTAGTGGTAGGTGGTGTCGGGGTCGAGACCGGTCGCCTGAAGGCCGTGTGCCGTCGTCAGCGTCAGATCCTGCGAAGAGCCCAGTGAGTAATCGCCATTGGCCGGCCCCCATTCGAGCAGGCTGGTGGCTGCTTCGTCGGTGGTCCAGGAGACGGTTGCAGAGATGGCGGTGGTGCTTTCCGTGAGACCGCTGATCACCGGCGGGTCGTTATCGGTGATGGCGGTGACGGTGACGTCGCCGAAGGTGGCGTCGACATGATGGGCGACCAGCAGCACCGACCCGTTCTGTGGATCCGAGAGGGCTTCCTGGTCGGTGAGGTCCCAAGCGGTGGGCTCTGGCTGCAACTGGTCCCAAACCTTGAGGCTGTAGAGCGCACCGGAGGCGTTCGACTCGACCCGCATCTTGTAGATGTAGGTCTCGCCGATGGTGAGGGTGCGGGAGGTGTCCTCGGCTTCGAGCGTTCCCTCATTGCCCATGATCTGCAGCGCCTCGGTTCCGTCGGCCCGCCAGCGCTGCATTCCGAAGGCACCCATCGGGTACCAGCCCCAGGTCGGCTGCGTGCCGTCCCAGTCGTCGTGACCATCCCAGCGCATCAGGATTCCCAGTGCAGGCCCGTAGCTGGGCCCCGTGGACCAGTCGTAGCTGGTGTCCAGTCCGTTGAGGGTGATCGGTACGGTGATTTCATAGTCGGTCCAGGTGACATCGCCGATGTCGATGAGCCTGTCGTAGCCGATCTCCAGCGGCCGGACTCCCTGGGCGGTCAGCTCCCACTTGCCGTCTACTACCTGAGCGACGTCCTGGATGACGGTGGCGGTGGACCAAACGATCGAGTAGGGGAGCGCCCACGTCACCGCGGGGGTCCAGTTCACCGTCACTGTGTCGGTGGCGATGGCGCCGCCGGTGTCGACAGCGGTGATGACGATCGTGTTGTCCCCGGCGGCCAGGTCGTCGGTGGCTATCTGAGCGTTGAAGTCGCCGGGCATGAGAAGGCGGCGGGTGTTGGGTCCCATCGACATGTCCTGGTTGGGACCGCCGTTGAGGCTGAACGTCAGGGTGCTGATGCCGTCCAGATCCTGGACGTTGCCGAGGATGTCGACCCATACCTGGGGTCGCCCCAGGTGCCCGAAGCGCTGATCGGCGCCGTACCAGATGTCGATGACTGGAGCCGAGTCGGCGTCGGTAGTGAACGTGAGGTCGCCGGAGGTGGCCGTATTGGCCGATCCGTCGGTGGAGACGACCCGGTAGTGGTAGGTGGTGGCGGGGTCGAGGCCGGTGGCGTCCAGGCTGTGGGAGGTCTTGAGTGTGAGATCTTCGGCGAAGCCAAGGGTGTAGACGCCGGTGGCGGTACCCCATTCCAGGCGGCTGGTGGCCACTTCGTCTGTGGTCCAGGAGACCGTCGCCGAAGTCACCGTCGTAGTGGCCCCGATTCCGGAGATGACCGGCGGGTCGATGTCGGGGCTGGTGACCGTGATATCGACGGTGGCGGTAGAGGAAGCCCCGAGGTTGTCGGTGACGGTCAGCTGGGCGGTGAAGTCGCCGGGAGAGGTGTAGGTGTAGGTCACCTGGTCGCCGCTGCCGGAGCCCCCATCCCCGAAGTCCCATTCGTAAGAGACGATGCCCCCGTCGTCCGAGGATCCTCGCCCGTCGAAATCGACGGTGAGTGGTACGAGGCCGGTGGTGATGTTGGTGACGATGTCGGCAACGGGCGGGATATTCAGGTCCGGGGTGCCGCTGTTGAGCCACAGATCGACGCGGGGAGTGTCCCAGTTGAAAGGCTTGCCGAAGATGTCGATGTCGCCGTCGTCGTCGAGATCTCCCAGTCTCGATTCGTGATTGCCGAAGCCGGTGGCGACGATCGTGGTCGCGAACCGTCCCGTTCCGTCACCGAGGAACACCCACATGCGCGCCCCCGGGTTTCCGCTGTCGATGCGCATCTCCGCGGAGAAGATGTCCAGGAAACCGTCTCCGTTGATGTCGCCGATGTCGAGGCTGTGGATGTCGGTGAGGCCGGCGAGGAGGTCGTGCTCCTGCCAGGTGGCGCCATCCCATTGGTGCCAGCGCAGACGGCCTGCACCCTGGTGCTCGACCGTGACGACTTCGGGGCGTCCTCCGGGGACCAGTTGGCCGACGGCCACCCGCAGGTTGGGTACCGGATCGATCACGTTGGCCGTGTAGCTGGTACCGCCATCGTGCTTGAACCACATGCCTGCACCGACGATGTCGGCCTTGCCGTCGAGGTCGATGTCGGCCGTGGCGAGCCCATAGTGGGTGGTGCCGGAGTAGGAGTAGATCTGGGTGTGCACCCAGGGTTGGGTGGTGAGCGGGTCGGCGGGAATCTCCGCCAGTTGCAGGGCGGTGCCGCCCTGGTCCCAGAAAGCCATCTCCAGGGCCCCGTCACCATCGAAATCACCGAAGGTCTGATCGTGCAGGTAGGTGAAGCCATCGGAGGAGGCCAGCAGACGTTTGGTCCATCCCACCGCGGGGTCGTAGTCGGGGTAGGGGTTCTCCCACCACCATATCTGGCTGTCGGGTACGTCTCCTCCCATGACGATGTCGAGGTCGCCATCGCCGTCGATGTCGGCGAAGGCGCCGCCGGCTTCGATCATGGTCTCACCGGTGTCGATCACGTACTCGGCCCAGCCGGTGCTGCTGCGCTCGAACCAGACCATCGAAGGGGCCGGGGGACGGGCACCGATCACGAAGTCGAGATCGCCGTCCTTGTCGACGTCCAGGACCAGCGAGGCGGTCTGTGCCGGGGACGTCGACGGTATGGGCAATTCCCCGGTGGCGCTGGAGTAGTGGGTCCAGGAGGGAACCGCGCCGAGGATGGCCACCGTCTCCGCAGAGGAGGTGTTGCCGGCATCGTCGGAGGCCACCACCACGAGTTCGTAGACCGGGTTGGTATTGAAGTCGAGTGGACCCGCCACGGTGATCGCGCCGTCGCTCGCAACGTCGAAGGCACCCGAGCCGCTGCCGCCGGTGATGGTGAAACCGGTGACGCCGACGTTGTCGGTGGCGACGATGGTCCCCACCGGGGTACCGATGGCGGCGTCGCCGGCGACCGCGAACGCCTGGGAGGGGTCGATCACCGGGTCCGCCTCGTCGGGTCCCGTCGGAATGATGCAGCCTGCGTCGTGGTTTTGGGTGACTTGGGTGGGGGTGAGGGCTTGGTCGTAGAGGGCTACGAGGCAGAAGGTGCCTAGCCAGGGGCGATCACCGGTGAGCTCGTTGGCGAGTGCCAGGTGGTAGTTGGGGTCCCAGTTGGAGAAGTCTCCTGCCACGGTGCCGGTGGCGGTGAGGATGCCGTCGATGTAGATGGCGGCGGTTCCTGTGGCGTCGCGGGTGTAGACGACGTGGACCAGCCGGTCGGGCAGTGTTGCGGTGTCGGTGGTGATGGGGGGTTGGCCGCTGGCGTCGGTGCTGGTGGTGCGCAGGCGCGCTTCGATGCGGTCGCCGGTGGTGTCCCACACGCCCTGACCCAACGTCATGTTGCGGTTGTAGAGGTCGAGGGAGATGGTCACGATGCGCGCCGGCCCGTTCTGGGTGAGGTTGGCGGGGTCGACCCATGCTTCGACCGTGATCTCGTTGGAGGCTTGCACGGCATCGATGATCTTGGTGGCCGGCCCCGGCGAGGAGATGATGGTGGATGCGTCGACGGTGAGTCCGTCCGGTCCCCAGGTCACGTTGCCCGTGTCCTGAATCCGTCCCGAAGCCGGAGGTGTCACTCACCAACGATTCGGACCCCTCCCGAAACTCGTACAAGGCGACAAGACCATCAACCACCCGCGGCGAGGCAGAAGCGTTGAGGATGGAGGGGCCGAGAAGAGCAAGCAGCGAAGCAACGAGAGAGAAGACGACGAGGAGGATCAGGGGGCGTCGGGTACCGGAGAGAAAGGCTACCGCCCCTTCACCGGCACGGTGGCGGCCTGCCGTGCGGCTCACGATGCCGTTCCTTGGTGCCGGCACGACGCGCCGAAGCCGATGTGTATCACAGTGTTCATGCGGGCCTCTCGCGCCCTTTGATTCCGTTCCCCCAACGGTCTACCGCAGAACATAGTCGCTTCCATGGACGCGTGAGCCGCAGAGTTGAGGTGTTCGAGAAGAGATTCGATGAGTTCCGTGGAAGCCATAGGGAATCACTCCGCGAGAGGCGACGTGTGTGGGAGGCAAGTGACACGGGCTCGAGCAGGCACGACCTACTCGAGAGGTACCGGTCTTGCCGCTATGGCGGCCTGGGTGACACCGTGAGTCCCGTTCGGTTCCTCCACGCGGTCAGGCGATATTGGGGTGCGTCGATGCTCTCGTCGAGCCAAGTCGTGGAAGATCGTGTCAGTCAAACGGCGCGATGGCGATGTGTGGGAAGAGTGGGCGCGGCGCCTGGTACGACAAATCTTGGTCTGTTCAACGGAGCCGCGGAGGAGGATACTTGGCGTAGTCGTCGAGAAGGCAGGTGTTCCCATAGGCATGAGAAGGCACCGTCTGCTGTTCTTGACGATCGTCGCGCTCGTGGTGGTGTCGGCTGCGTGCGGAGGCACTGGCGAATCGCTACCGATCGGAAGTGGTCCGAACACGGTCGTGCCGCCAGTCTCGACGACCGTTGCCGAGACGGAACCTCCTACATCGGCAGCGTCATCGACCAGCGTCGCGGCCAGCCCTGCGGGCGAGAGCATCCAGGATCTCGTCGCCGACGGCTCCCTCGAGGTCGACGTTGTCTCACCTGAGGGCGGAATCTCCGGGATGATCGTCGAGGTGATGCTCACCAATCGATCCGATGAGGACCTCGATGCCGTGGTTCCCTGTGGTCTCGTGTTCGAACCTGTCCCCGGCGTTCAAGAGCAGCGAATGATGGTGGTCCAACCGGTGGCGGCGAGAGTTCCGCCAGGAGCGTCTGTGATCGTGCGTCCGTTCGTCGCCTGTATCGACAGTGACGAGGAACCTGCAAGTGCCGGTGCCGTCTACGTGCCGGCAAGCGTTGCCGATGGTGACCTGCTCACTTTCGCTCAGTGCTTGTGCCGGAGAGATCTGGATTCCGAACTCGACCCGACGACCGGCGGGATGGATCTGCAGTTCGCCGTCTGGGCCGTTACCGATGGTGACCTGGCGATATGGAGAGGCGATCCGGGCGACCTGACCGGAGCCCTCGGCAATCTGACCGGTGGGAGCCTCGACATCGATGCCGAAGATCTGAAGGAACTCCAGGGCACCAATCTCGATCAGATGATCGCTGCGATGCAGGCGTTCATGGAGCAGATCGGGACGGGTGCACAGCGATGGCTCGACGAATGCGAGATCGACCTGGCCAAGTGAGCAGGACTGGAGCAAGAGTCGCGGTCGTCGGGTGTCGATGACGATCTCGCCAGGTGCCCGCCTCCGTCTCATGGACGTGCGCCCAGAGCACATCGCCTCCGATCCTGAGGCCTTGTCGAAGACGAGGATGACTCGGGGTGTCCGCAGATGGCGAGCCGAGAGCGCTTGGCAGTGAGTGAGACAAAGGCGACCGTACGTCGTCATGCACTGCTCAAGTCGTCGATCTCGAGACGGCATGGGTGTTGCGGAGTCTCCCCTTCGATGTTCCCGTGGTCCGCCGCCCGGTTGTTCATGTGTGGACGATCGGGTTGGCAGCCACCATGGGGAGTCAAATATCTCAGGTGCCGGATCGTGATGGTCGATAAACGACCATGGGAAAAAGACGACGCGGTCCAGGACACCTGGGGAACGGGCGTCTCCTCGGCAGGCGACCAGCGATTGTGGTCTTTGTGGTTGTGGCTGTCCTTTCGGTGATTGCGACCGCGGTAGCGCAACGGCTTGTGGACCGCCAGATCGAGGCCCGGCTCGCAGTGAATAGCGAGGCACTGGTTGCATCAATCCAGGGAGGGGTGGAGGATGTCGAACACTATCTGGCGGCTTTCGGAGGGCTGTTTCGAGCCAACGGAGAAGTGACCGCCGACGAGTACAGGCGGTTCGCGGCAAACATGGGGTTGGTGGCCGGGATGGGTGGGATGGCCTACATGCCGATTTGGATGCGGCAGATCTGGAGGCATTCGAAGAGCGGATGGCGGCGATGATCCCGGGCTATAAGGTGTTCGAGATCGATGCCGACGGGAACCGGGTTCCAGTGCAACCCCGGGACGTGTATTTCCCGGTCCAGTACTTCGAGCCGTCCGATGCCCTCGGCCGGCCGTTGGGCCTCGATGCAGGTTCGCCCCCCGGGCGGCTGCCTTACCTCATGGAGGCCTCCACCAGTGGGCGAACCATCGCCACGCCACTGGTGCCGTTGGCGACGACAGGCCAGGAAGGATTCATCATCTACAGCCCGGTGGTGGGGCCCTCGGGAACCGTCGAAGCGTTGGTCGCCAGCCCAGTGGTGCTCACCGATTTGATGTCACATTGGGTACCACGCGGCCTCGCCAACGTGCTTGAGTGGACGGTACGGGACGTCGCCGAGTATGCGCCGAGCCTGGTTGGGTCAGGCTCGCCGGACCTGCACGCCCAGCTCCTGCCCCCCATCGGGGAAGGCATGGTCCACTCCGACACCATTCAGGTGGCGAGCCGCATCTGGCAAATCGACGCGGTACCCGCCGCCGGCTCATCTCTCCTGGCCGACCGTTATCAGACCCATTGGATTCTCGTCGCCGGCCTGGTGATCGGCATGATGGCCGCTGCCGCCGTCCTCGCGTTCTCGCACAAGGCCGAGGCGATGCGCCAGGTAGAGGCGCTGACTGATGTGCTCGACGCGAAGGACCAGTTCATCGCCTCCGTGTCTCACGAGCTGCGCACTCCGCTAACGAGCGTGTTGGGGTTCGCCGAGGTTCTCCGCGACCAGGCGGGGGGACTCTCCTCCGACGAACGGGCTGAGCTGGTTGCAGCCATAGCTGATGAAGCGTCTGACCTGGCAGCAATGATCGAAGACCTCCTCGTGATGGGAAGGGCAGAGCACGGAACCCTGACGGTGGTCGCGGTGCCGGTCGATCTCCGAGCCCAAGCCATTCGGGTCCTCGAAGCGCTCAACCTCACCAGCAAGATCCCCATCGAGACCGCTTGCCCCGCCGCCCGCGCGCTGGCTGACCGGGGGAGGGTTCGCCAGATCATTCGCAATCTCGTCACCAACGCGGTTGCCCATGGCGGCGGCAATATCCGGGTGGTCATCAAGCCGGTCGAGGAGATGCTCGCCGTCGAAGTCATCGACGACGGAGCCGGGGTGCCACCCGAAGACTCGGAGAAGATCTTTCAGCCGTACTACCGCTCTCATACCGTTGTAGGCAAACCGGGCTCGATCGGACTCGGTCTGAGCGTCTCGCGAACGCTGGCACGGCGCATGGGCGGAGACCTCTCCCACCGGGTGGTCGACGGTGAGAACACCTTCCAGCTCACCCTGCCCGTCGCAGTGTCAAAACGGGACGATCCGAACTCCACCGTCGCCACACACACTCCGAAGATCCGCAAACCACCAGCCCGATCCGCCTCTGTGCGGCCGCGAACCCACCAATCGTGAGCTTCCCCATGGCCTCGAGCGATCCCCACAACGGGCTCGGTGAGTAAGCAGTACCTGTAGCTGGTTCGAGGTCGGGGTTCCCGGCCGTGTGGGGAGTCGACGCACTGGCCGTCAGTTGCACCACTCGCGGTGTCGTGACGCTTCGGTGGGACTTTCCCGTGAAGCGTCACGAGAATGGGTCAGGAGTAGTCGTAGAAGCCCTTTCCGCTCTTCTTGCCCAGCAGGCCCGCCTCCACCATTCGCACCAGCAGTGGTGGGGCTGCATACGAGGGATTCTTGAACTCCTCGTAGAGCACATCGGCGACATACTTGGTCGTGTCGAGACCCACGAAGTCGGTCAGCGTCAATGGGCCCATCGGGTGACGGAGGCCTTCGACTACGCCGACGTCGATCTCTTCGGGTGTGGCGAGACCCGACTCGACCATACGGATGGCGTTGAGCAGCATCGGAATCAGCAGCGCATTCACGATGAAGCCCGCCTGGTCCTTGGCGTGAATGACCTTCTTTCCCAGCACGTCCCCGGCGAACGCGTCGGCTCCGGCGATGGTCTCCTTGGAGGTCAGGATCGAAGGGATCACCTCGACGAGTTTCATCACCGGGACCGGGTTGAAGAAGTGGATGCCAATCACCGACTCGGGTCGCTTGGTGGCCCGACCGAGCCGTGCAATCGGAATCGACGATGTGTTCGATGCCAGGATCGCGTCGGTCGCCTCGACGATTTTGTCGAGCGCCGAGAAGATACCCAGTTTGGTGGGCTCGTGTTCGGTGGCGGCCTCGATCACGATCTGCCGATCGTTCATGTCTGCCAGGTCGGTGCTGAAGCGGATCTTGGTTAGAGCAGTGTCTCGATCTGCCGCCTCCAGTTTGCCTCGCTCAACCGCTCTGTCCAGAGAGCGCTCGATACGGGCGCGACCCTTCGTGATGAGCTCGTCGCTGACCTCCGATATGACGACGTCGAGGCCTGCGCGGGCACACGCCTCCGCGATCCCGGATCCCATCAGCCCTGAACCGACGATCCCAACCTTCATGTCCTGCCTCCTGCGTCGTGTTTCTCGCATTGTCGCAGGAAGCCGAGAGCAGGCGGTAGGTGAGTGCCGATCGCCCCTTTTCGTGACGCTTGTGTGAGCCCGTCCCCGTCAAACGTCACGAGAACGGGTGCGTGGGACTGTCGACATGCCAGGCGACTGCTTGTCCGGTCTGTACCTTCCACAAGGATGCGTAGAGTCCGTCGATCGCGATGAGGTCATCGTGAGAACCGTCCTCCACGACCTTCCCACGGTCGAGGAGATGGATCCGATCGGCGTGACGGATCGTCGAGAGCCGATGAGCGATCGCGATCGTCGTTCGGTTTCGCGTGATCAACTCGAGAGATCGTTGGATGGCTGCTTCCGTTTCGTTGTCAACCGACGATGTCGCCTCGTCGAGGATGAGGACTGGCGGGTCGGCCAGAACGGCTCTGGCGATGGAGATCCGCTGACGTTGGCCACCGGACAACTTCTGCCCGCGTTCGCCGACGATCGATTCATACCCTCCGGGGAGTTCGAGGATGAAACCGTGGGCTTCGGCGATCTTGGCGGCAGCGATGACTTCATCGAGCGGCGCATCCGGTTTCCCATATGCGATGTTCTCGCGCACCGTGCCGTGGAACAGGTACACATCCTGGCTGACCAAACCTATGGCCTGGCGCAAGGACGTCAGGGAGAGTTCACGAATGTCGTGGTCTTCGAGGCGGATCGAACCTCCGGTGACGTCATAGAACCTGAGGAGGAGCTTGATGAGTGTCGTCTTGCCCGATCCGGTTGCGCCGACAATCGCGGTCGTCCGACCGGCGGGGATCGTGATGCTCAGATCCTCGATGACCGGAAACCCGGGGTCGTAGGAGAACTCGACGTGGTCGAACTCGATGTGGCCCTGAATCGATTTCGACGGCAGCGATGTCGGACCGTCGATGATCGACGCCCGGCTGTCGAGAAGGTCGAGTACTCGGTTGGTGGATGCCATCGCTCTCTGGTACAGATCGAAGGTCTGTCCGAGACGGGTGAGCGGCCAGAGCAGCCGTTGGGTCAGGAACACCATCACGCTGTAGGCCCCGACTTCGATTCCGCCCTGCAGGGTGAGGAAGCCGCCGGCGATCAGTGTGGCGGTGAACCCGATGAGGATGACGATCCGGATCAGAGGGGAGAACGCGGAGCTGAGCCTGATCGCCCGCTGGTTGGCCTCCTGATAGCGCAGGCTGGCCTCAGCGATGCGCTCCTCTTCCCGCGCCTCTGCGGTGAAGCTCTTGATCGTGGTGATGCCGGTGAGGTTGTTGGAGAGCTGCTGGTTGATCATCCCCGCGTATTCGCGCACGTCCGCGTACCGTGGTGCGATGCGTTGCTGGAATCGGAACGATCCCCAAATGATGAACGGGATCGGCAGAAAGGCCATCCAGGCGACGGTCGGGGCGAGAGCGAAGAACATGGCGCCGATGAGCACTACCGTCGTGAGCACCTGAAGCATGTCGTTGGCACCGCCATCGAGGAACCGTTCCAACTGGTTGATGTCGTTGTTGAGGATCGCCATGAGGCCGCCTGTGGAGTGGTCTTCGAAGTAGGCGAGGTCCAGTGTCTGCACGTGCGCATACCCGTCGACACGCAGGTCATGTTGGATGGATTGAGCGAGGTTGCGCCAGGTCACGGCATACGCGTACTCGAAGGCGGATTCGAGTGCCCAGATGACGAATGTCAAGATCGCCAGCACGACCAACTGTTCCCGGGTGTCCGGAAAGCCGAATCGGGAGAGAAAGGAATCCTGGCGTCGAACGACGACATCGATGGCCATACCGATCAGGACGGGTGGAGCGAGGTCGAATGCCTTGTTCAGAATCGAGAATGCCGTCGCTGCGATGATGCGCGGTCGGTGGGCGATGGCGTAGCGCCAGAGACGCGTCAGCGGGCGGTGATCGACGGGGCCTGTCATCGGCAGGACACTACTGCTTGGCAGAAGTCACGATCCGGCTGGGACGCTACGCGTCGGATCTGTGGGCGTGGCTGAGCCGTTCGGCCTGGCGACTCAGTCGCCCAGTGTCGATTTCGGAGTGATCAGGGCTCCCAGCCCGGTGAACACCGCAGCGAGGAAAAAGAGCAACCCGATGCTGAACATGCCGACGACTCCGACGATTCCGAACGCCGCCGTGGCACCGAGCAAGAGCTTGCGAGCACGGTGCGGGTTGTCGACGGAGCGCAGTGCCGCGAATGCTCCGGCGAGAATTATCGCAACGAACATCAGCGCCGCCGGTGGGAAGGCACCCTGGTTGAAGAGCAGACCGATGTAGTAGCCGAGCGACGCGAGGCCGATGATCGCACCTGTCCTGGCAAGCGTGCGAGCTCTACGGAGTCTCAGGAACATGCTTCGAGCCTACCGGTCCTTCCGGCTATGAGAAGCCGAGCAGATGGCCACCCTGGTAGACGGCGAATGCCGCCAGCCAAGCGATGACGAGTCCCAGTCCAAGTGCGCCGGCGGCGACCTTCCACGAGTGGGCTTCGGCCCGGATGGCTGCAATCGTTGCTATGCACGGTATGTAGAGCAACGTGAACACCATGAAGGAGAGGCCCTGAAGAGCGGAGATGTTGGAGGAGATCTGTGTGGTGAGATCGCCGGCATAGATGAGGGCGAAGGCTCCGATGACGACCTCTTTGGCGATGAGACCGAAGAGCAGGGCCACGGTCTCCTGCCATCCGATGCCGAGCGGATGGAAGATCGGCTCGAATACCCGACCGAGGATACCCGCGTAGCTTGCCGGCCCTGCAACGTCGGCGCCCGGAGGAAGGTTCGTCAGCAGCCAGACGACGACGACTCCGATGGCGATCATGGTCCCGGCCCGGTACAGGAAGTCCTTGACCTCGTACCAGGCACGGAGGCCGACCGTTCGCGTCGTCGGGAGGCGATACGGGGGGATCTCCATGATGAACGGTTCCGGCGGCCCGGCGATCTGTAACGCCTTGAGGAGCAGGCCGACTCCGATGAGCGCAGCGAAGCTGGCGAGATACAGGCCGAACACCACCCATGGCGCGACGACCGGCGAGAACAGAATGGCGGAGAGGAACACGAAGACCTGCAGCCGGGCACTACACAGCGTGAACGGGATCAGCAGCATCGCTCGGATCCGGTTGTGCTTTCCCGACAGGACCCGAGTGCCCATCACCGCGGGGACGTTGCACCCGTAGCCGAGCAGCAAGTTGATGAACGCCTTGCCGTCGAGGCCGAGACGGTGCATGAGCCGGTCCATCAGGAACGCCGCACGGGCCATGTAACCGGAGTCTTCGATGATGGACATGAATAGGAAGAAGAGCAAGATGATCGGGAAGAAAGAAGCGACGGTCGCGAGCCCCTCCCAGAGGCCGTCGACGACGAACGACCGCACGAGCTGGGGGAATCCGGACATCAGCTGGGACAGTCCGTCTCCGATGAGAGCGAACAACGTGGCGAGCCATGACTGCAGTGGGGCTCCGAGGGCGTAGACACCCTGAAAGACGGCCAGCATGATGACTGCGAAGAGGGGGAGGCCGAGCCGCCGGTGCAGCAACACGCGGTCCAACTTCTCGCTCAGAGCGTCTGGTAATGGAGGTTTGCGGTTCGTTGCCTCGAGAACCAGGCCCCGCGCAGAGTTGAACCGGCACTGCGCGCAGACCGCCGGGATGCCGGCGCCGGTGGTCTCCTCGATGCGATTGCGCCATTCGTCCGCACTCGCTCGAATCTGGGCCATCGCCGGGTGATTCTCGAGGGGCGCGACGGTGTCACCTTCCAGGACGCGCAGAGCGAGGAAGCCTTCGTCGAGATCGGTCGGCCCCGCTTTGCGTTCGATCTCGCGAGCGAGATCGGCGACTGCCGCTTCCACCACCGGCGGCCACGACACGTGGGGTGGACGGCCCTGGTCCGGGCGCCGGATCGTCTCATACAGCGCCTGCCTGAGCGAGGGGATGCCCTCGCCGGTCCTGGCGACGACCGGGATGACCGGACAGCCGAGATGCTCTGCGAGGATCTCCAGATCGAGGTCGAGTCCGGCACGCCTCGCTTCATCCATCATGTTGACGGCCACCACCATCGGGAGGCCGCTGTGGCTCATCTGGAGGGTGAATCCCAGCCCCCGGTACAGGTTGCGGGCATCGAGGATGTTGAGGATCACTCCAGGAGGATCGTTGAGGAAGAAGTCACGGACGATGCGCTCCTCTTCCGAGGTCGGGGTGATCGAGTAGGCACCAGGAAGGTCGATGAGCTCGACTTCATATTCGCCGAGAGTGAAGTGTCCGACCGCCTTCTGAATGGACACTCCCGGCCAGTTACCGACCTTCTGGTTCGAGCCGGTCAGGCGGTTGAACAGTGTTGTCTTGCCGGTGTTCGGAATCGCTGCGAGTGCGACAGATACCTCACGGTCGGCCATCGGAGGCCTCTTCGACCACGATCTTGTCAGCCTCGCCTCGACCCAGTCGAACCGGCTCGCCAGTCACTCGCACCAGGACCGCGGGGGACGTTGCCAATACCTCGACAGGGGCATCTTCGGTCAGGCCAAGTTCCTCCATGCGTCTTCGGAAACCGTTGCCTCCCGCCAATGACACGACTCGGTAGCGTCCTTTTCTGACGGCCACGGAGGTGAGCGGCATGGCAATGATGTCGCACTCCATCGCCGCGATCTCATCTGAGCGGAGGGCTACGAGGTCACCGTGATCAAGGGCGACTTCGACCGTACCGCCGAAGGGGCCGGTGCGTACGATCTGTAGTTCCATGCCGGGGAGGATCCCCATTTGGGCGAGCCGGGAGGAGGTGCCGTTGTCTTTTCCCAGGGACCGGATGCGGCAGGCGGTCAGTGGCTGTATGAGATCGGGACTCATCGGAATTGTCAATGGTAGAAGACCGCTGGAATGGCGGGTAATTGACGCCATGTCAGATACTTGAGGGTTCGGGGTGCGGTCGACGCCGTGAGTTGCCGCAGACCGGGCAGGGCAGCGGGAAGCCCGCTCACTGGTACGCTGCCTGCTTCGGAGGAGTGAGATGGCGTCGTACGACTTCACAGCAATCGAACGCAAGTGGCAGGAACGGTGGGAGAAGGACCGGGTCTTCACTGCCGACGAGGATGATCCGAGGCCTAAGTTCTATAACGTGCAGATGTACCCGTACCCTTCGGGGGATCTCCACATGGGGCATCTGCGGAACTACACCTACACCGACCTGCTGACGCGCTACCAGAAGATGCGTGGGCGCAACGTCCTCGCTCCAATGGGTTGGGATTCGTTCGGGCTGCCGGCGGAGAACGCCGCCATCCAGACGGGGGTTCATCCACGGGTATTCACCGAACAGCGGATCGTGAAGATGTCCGAGCAGCTCAAGCGTCTTGGCGCGGTCTACGACTGGGACCGGGAGGTCGCCGCTCACACACCCGAGTACTACCGATGGACCCAATGGCTGTTCCTCCGCTTCTTCGAACAGGGTCTTGCCTACAAGAAGAATGCACCGGTCAACTGGTGCCCGAAAGATCAGACGGTGCTGGCCAACGAACAAGTCGTCGACGGGGAGTGCGAACGTTGCGGCACCCCGGTCGAACATCGTGACCTGGATCAATGGTTCTTCAAGATCACCGACTATGCACAGCGTCTGCTCGACGACCTGGCGACACTCGATCGATGGCCGGAGCGTGTCCGGACCATGCAGGAGAACTGGATCGGGCGGTCCGAGGGGGCCGAGTTCACCATGCAGGTTGCGGGGCGACCCGACCTGACGTTCTCCGTGTACACGACTCGACCGGACACGGTCTTCGGGATGACGTTCGTCGTGGTTGCCCCGGAGCACCCGCTCGTCGAGGAACTGGCGCGGGGCACGGAGCATGAAGCGGAGGTACGTGCGTTCGTCGATCACGTTCGGCGCGAAAGTGAAGTGGAGCGCCTCTCGAAGGATGGTGAGAAGCGAGGCATATTCGTGGGTGCCAGCGCGATCAATCCGGCCAACGGCCAGAAGGTGCCGATCTTCATCGCCGACTACGTTCTCATGTCCTACGGTACCGGGGCGATCATGGCGGTCCCCGCCCACGACACCCGTGACTTCGCTTTCGCCAAGGTGCACGGTCTCCCGATCCCTGTCGTGATCGCACCGCCCGAGTGGGACGGCTCTGATCTCGACGAGGCCTACACGGGTGATGGCGTCATGGTCAACAGCGGGCCGTTCAACGGACTGCGTGCTCCCGAGGAGGGCAAACCGGCCGTCACCGCGTGGTTGGAGGAGCAAGGCATTGGCAAGGCGTCCGTGCAACTTCGCCTGCGCGATTGGCTGATCAGCCGGCAGCGGTACTGGGGGGCACCCATCCCGATCGTCCACTGCCCATCCTGCGGCACCGTGCCCGTACCGGACGAGCAGCTGCCGGTGCTCCTGCCCGACATCGAGGACTACGCACCCAAAGGCCGGTCGCCGCTGGCCGCCGACCCCGACTTCGTGAATACGACTTGTCCATCCTGTGGCGGCCCTGCGGAGCGAGAGACGGACACGATGGACACGTTCGTCGATTCATCCTGGTATTTCCTCCGTTTCACCGATCCGCACAACGACGAGCTGCCATTCGCCCGCGACAAAGTGGATTACTGGATGCCGATCGACCAGTACATCGGTGGGGTCGAGCATGCCGTGCTGCACCTGCTCTACGCCCGGTTCTTCACGAAGGTGCTGTACGACCTCGGCATGGTCGGATTCCAGGAGCCGTTCACGGCCTTGTTCACCCAGGGGATGCTCACCAAAGACGGCGCCAAGATGTCCAAATCGAAAGGGAACGTCGTCGCTCCCGACCCGTACTACGAACGGTACGGCGCCGACGCAATCCGCCTGTACGAGCTGTTCATCGGACCGCCGACCGACGACGCGGTGTGGAACGATCGAGGCGTCGAGGGGACTGCCCGGTTCCTCGACCGGGTGTGGCGTCTCGGCACCGAGACTGCTTCCTTCGAAACCCGGGAACCGGCACCGGCCGACCTGGCAATCCGCCAGACCGCCCACCGTACGCTGGCCAAGGTCACCGGCGATATCGAAAGGTTCGCGTTCAACACGGGTGTGGCGGCGCTCATGGAGTTCAACAACGCTCTTCTCGCCTACGTTCGCTCGGGGGCGCGGAAAGAGACCTTCGATGACGTCTACGGGTTGCTGCTGCAGATGCTCGCACCGATGGCTCCGCACGTCGCCCACGAGTTGTGGGAGTTGACCGGACACGAGACGATGCTCGCCACCGAGCCGTGGCCACGGTTCGATCCTGCGCTGATCGTCGAGGACGTCATCACCATGGTCATCCAGGTGAACGGCAAGGTTCGGGACCGTGTTCGAGTGCCTGCAGACATCACCCAGGATGATGCCGAGGAGATTGCCCTGACGTCGGAGCGGATTCGCTCCTGGACCGACGGCAAGACGATTCGGAAGGTGATCTCTCGGCCGCCGAGGCTCGTCAACATCGTGGTTGGCTGACAAGGGCGGTAGCCTCATGCCGATGTTCGCGTCGATTCCCTCCCCATCAACCAACACGCTGTCGATCGGCCCTCTGACGATTCACTACTACGGGCTGCTCATCGGCATCGGCGTGCTCGTCGCGATCTGGGTGACCATGCGGCGGTTCGCGCGCTACGGCGGAGACCCACACCTCGCCGAGACCGTGTCCATATGGGCGGTCATCGGAGGGTTGCTCGGGGCCAGGGCTGCGTATGTGATCCCTCGCTGGGCCGAGGTGACCTCTGGGGGTCTGTGGCACGCTTTTGCGATTTGGGAAGGTGGTTTGGCCTTCTTCGGTGGACTGACCGTCGGAGCGATCGTCGGCGTCGTCCTCATGCTCGTCCACAAGACTCCGGGCAAGGGGCGGTTCTGGAACGTCGCCGCGTTCGCGGATGCGGCGACGATCGGCCTGCCTGCCGCCCAGGCGATTGGACGCTGGGGCAACTACGTGAACCAGGAGCTGTTCGGTACCCCGTCCAACCTTCCATGGGCAGTGCAGATCGCCCCAGAGTTCCGACCTGCCCAGTATGCCGACGTGGCCACCTTCCATCCGACATTTCTCTACGAGTCGGCATGGAACGCGCTGCTCGTGATCCCGCTGCTGCTATGGATCGAGAAACGGTACAAGATCGCCAGAGGCAACATGATCATGGGGTATCTGGTGTTCTACGGTCTCGGTCGTTTCCTCTTCGAGTTCATCCGCACCGACTCCGCCACGCACGTGCTCGGGTTTCGGGCCAATCAGCTCGTTGCCGCACTGGTGGTAGTGGTTGCGTTCGCCATATTCGTGGTTCGACAGGTGTCGGCTGCGCGCGGCTACGCCAACGCGTCGACGAGTGTCTCGGTTGCAGCCGCCGCAGTCTCCGCTTCCGGGAGCGCAGGATTCCAGGACGAGATCGAGCAGGCGACTACCCGGCCTGTCGACGCAATCGACCGCAACGACGACGCTACGGCTTCCAGCG
The DNA here is from genome assembly GCA_011682695.1 of Gammaproteobacteria bacterium. Lineage (NCBI taxonomy): Bacteria > Pseudomonadati > Pseudomonadota > Gammaproteobacteria > Gammaproteobacteria bacterium. The sequence goes on along the minus strand of JAACED010000015.1, from coordinate 24,641 downwards.
ACGGGCCGCCGGGCGACGGGTAGTTCACGGCCGGCATGTCGGTAGGGTCGACTACGTCGACATCGATGTGCACGTAGAGCGGGGCATCTTCGGGAAGCAGTCCCTGCAGTTCGTCGACGGATACGTGAAGGAGTTCCGACGAGTCGACCGGCTCACCCGGGTCGAGGTCACGGCCGTCGACCAGGATCGCCTGGTGCTCGTCGATCGGCGTCGCACCGGCTCCGGCCATGATCGTGCGCTCGCCTCGACCGACCAGCATCGCCAGCGGCATTCCACCGAGGAACCCTGAGGGGGTCGTTTCCCAGGTGTGGAAATCACCGTGTGCGTCGAACCAGACCACGGTGGGGGAGACGCCTCTCCGCTGGAGACCGGCAAGGACCCCGATCGTTGCCAGGCAATCTCCGGCGTACACGCACGGACGATCGATGCGGGCGACTTCGTCGGCGAGGGCACGGTAGAGGACGGCCATACGCTGCTGAGGAGGGCTTTGCGGAAGGGTCGGGTTGATCGTGCGATGAGGCTCGGGAATCCGGAAGCCCCGCATCGGTTCACCGATGAAGAACGGGACGGCGATGCGTTCCATGGTGACGACCTTATCTCTCTCCCGTTTCTGGTCAATGCTGGCGTCGCTATCCGACGCTGCCATTGACAGGAAAATCACCTCCGCTTTCTGGTCAATGCTGGCGTCGCTATCCGACGCTGCCATTGACAGGAAAACCGTTCAGGTGATCACTACCTGGTCGAGACCCTCCTCCGCCTCCGGGTACCGCATGTCGAGACGTTCGAGCGTGTCGACCAGCACCTCGGACACGACCAGGTTGCGGTACCACTTTCGGTCTGCAGGAACCACGTACCACGGTGCCCAGAGCGTGGACGTTTTTGACAGGACGGCCTCGTACGCCTCCGTGTAGGCGTCCCAACGTTTCCGCTCGGCGAGGTCGTTCCGGGAGAACTTCCAGTGTTTCGTCGGTTCGTCCAGGCGGGCTTGCAGCCGTCGACGCTGCTCCTCCTTGGAGATGTGCAGGAAGAACTTGAGGATCGTCGTGCCCTCATCGGCGAGTCTCTTTTCGAAGGCATTGATCTGGTCGTAGCGCCGACTCCAGATGTCGGGCGGAACGAGGTTGTGCACTCTGACGACGAGGACGTCCTCGTAGTGGGAACGGTTGAAGATGACGATCTCGCCGTTGCCCGGCGTGTGCGGGTGGACCCGCCACAGGTAGTCGTGGGCCAGCTCCTGTGGCGTTGGTTTCTTGAACGAGGCGACCTTGACACCCTGTGGGTTCGTGCCGTCGAAGACATGCTGGATCGTTCCATCCTTGCCGCCGGTGTCCATCGCCTGCAGCACGACGAGGAGCCGGTGTTTGCCTTCCGCGTAGAGCAGTTCCTGGAGTTTCTCCAATCTGCGATTCAGCGCCTCGGCTTTCTTGCGTCCCGCGTTCTTGCCGCCGGCAAACGCCGTGGCATCCGCTGGATCCCGGTCGGAGAGGCGGACGGCGGTTTCGGGTTCGACGCGATGGCAGTTCATGGGCCTCCTTGGTCGAGCACAACCTACTTCACCCGGCGTCAACAGGGTGATACAAGAGCAGCGAGGAATCCTTGACTCGATTTTCCGCTCTCATCGCAGCAGGGGCGCTCGCGCTCGCCGCGGCGGCCGGCCTTTGGTTCGGCAGGCCGAGCGTGGCCACGGCTCCTGTAGAGACCCCACCGGTGATTCGCCCAGAGGACGTGGTCGACATGGTGACCGTCTACGTGTCGGGGGCGGTGCTCCATCCGGGCCTCGTTGAGATCGAGGCGCCGGCGCGCGTGGCCGACGCCATCGCAGGAGCAGGCGGAGCCCTTCCCTTCGCGCGACTGAGCAGCATCAATCTCGCCGCACCGATCTCTGATGGGCAGCAAGTCGATGTGCCCGCGATCGATGCCGAGGGGTCGTCGACGGCCGTGGACTCAGGCAAAGTGGCGATCAATCGTGCCGACGCCCAGGAGTTGGAGTCCCTGCCCGGAGTGGGACCGGTTCTCGCCAAGCGGATATTCGACTACCGGGAGCTCAACGGGCCGTTTGAGACCGTCGAGGATCTGCTGGATGTCCCCGGCATCGGTGAAGGAAAGCTCGCGGCGCTTCGTGATGCGGTGATCGTGCCGTGACACGACTGCGACCGCCCGGCGTTGCCGGACGGTGGACTCTGGGTGCTGGAGCGCTCGTGTGGAGTGCCGTGGCTGTCGGCAGGCTCGCGGGCACGTTCGCGGTCGCCGGGGCAGTGGTCGCCGGAGGCACGATTCTGATCGCTGTCCGTCGAAACTGGGCGGTCGTCGCCGCTGCGCTGGTCGTGGCCGGTTCGCTCTCCGGCTCGCTGTCTGCGGCAAGGGAGTCTTCGGTGCTCACTGCTCCTTCGGTCGACGGTCCTGTCAGGCTCGCCGGTTGGGCAATCGATGACCTCCGTCCTGGCAGATCCGGCGAGTGGTTCCTCTTCCAACCGACTCACATCGAGCGTGACCGCACGTGGCAGGTCTGGGATGGGGCTCCCATCCTCGTCGCGGTCGATAGGTCAGCTGACATTGCTGCTCGGGATCACGTGATCGTGCGAGGTACCGCCCGGACGCAGGCCGGGAGGGCACGTGGCGATCCGTACGCAGGCGTCATCCGGGGTGCGAGTGTGACGATCGTGTCTTCGGCTACCGACCCTCTGTTCTTGGTCGGGAATGCCGTGCGGCGAAGGATCGCGGTAGGGCTGGACGCTCACGGCGAGGACGCCGCGGAAGCGCTGCTCTCCGGGTTCCTGATCGGTGATGTGCGCCGGCTGCCGCCGGTGGCGTCCGACCAGCTTCGCAGGTCGGGACTGTCGCATTTCGTAGCGGTCTCCGGGTCCAACGTTGCACTGTTCCTTCTGCTCTGGTGGGTCATTGTCGGACCGTTCGCCTTCGGACCTCGCCGGAGGGCGGTCGTCGGACTGGTCGGCCTGGCCGTGTTCGTGGTCGTGACCCGCTGGGAGCCTTCGGTCCTTCGTGCCGCGGGCATGGCCGGTCTCCTGCTGGTGGCTCGCGCCGTCGGAATCGCCCTCACCCCATGGGTCGCACTCGGCATGTCGGTTTCGACGTTGTTGCTGGTGTCGGGCGAACTTGGTGGAGATATCGGATTCCAACTCTCCGTAGCCGCGACGGTCGGGGTCATGGCGGGCGCCGATCTCTTCAAGGACCGGCTTCCCCGCTGGGTCGGTGCACCCTTGGGAGTGACCGTCGCAGCGCAGATCGCAGTTGCTCCGGTTCTTCTTGCCCACTTCGGTACATTGCCGCTGCTCTCGCCGCTGGCCAATCTCGTTGCGTCGCCATTGGTGATGATCTCGACGGCATCCGGAGGAATCGGACTCCTCACAGGAGCGCGGCTCCTGACCGAAGTCGGGGTGTGTGCCGCGGGCGCCGTGTTGTTCATAGCGAAGGCTGCCTCGAGTTGGCCACAGATCGGGCCGATGGCGGCACTCCTGATTGCTGCAGGCGGCTTCCTCGCCCGATCGCGCAGCTTGCGCCCCTTGCTCGCCGTGGTTGCAGGGGCGATCGTGCTGGCCACGGTCGTCGTCCCCGCACATCGGGTGACCGGCGCGTCGACCGTATTCCTGGATGTCGGACAAGGGGACTCGGAACTCCTCATCGGTTCGGGCGGTGAAACGGTTCTGATCGACGGGGGGCCGGATCCCGTGCTGATACTGCACAAGCTCACGGAGTACGGAGTCCGCAGCATCGATCTCATGGTGCTGTCACATCCACATGATGATCACGCGGCAGGACTCCTGGCCGTTATCGAACATCTCCCTGTTGGAGCCCTGTGGCACTCCGGATATCTGGACGGCGGGCCTGCCGCCGCCGAGCTGCTCTCCGAGGCCGAGCGGCGAGGAATTCCGGTCCTGGTGCCATCGATCGGAGAGCGGGCGGCCATCGGGGACCTCGACATCAGCGTGGTGGGGCCTTTGCGGCGCTATGCATCGCCGAACGATCAGTCGCTCGTGCTCGTCGTGGAGAGTCACGAGACGACGATGCTCTTCCCTGGTGATGTGGAAAGGATCGCTCAGTCCGAACTCGGACCCATCTCCACCGACGTGCTGAAAGTACCCCACCAGGGAGCCGACACTTCGGATGTCGGATGGCTCCTCTCGACGAGACCGATCCAGGCGATCGTCAGTGTCGGGTCGAACACGTTCGGACATCCATCTCTCGAGGTCATCAGGGCTTTCGAGTCCGTCGGCATCATCGTGCGGCGCACGGACGAAGAAGGAGATATCGTCATCCCCTTCCGATGACGCACCGTGATCAGTCAGGGAACTCCTGCTGCGCGATCGCTTGCAGTCGTACCTCGATGTCGTCGACGGCGTCATCGGGGAACGTAACGAGACTCCCGACGATCCCATCCGGGGAGGCGCCGCGATTCCGCAAGCCTTCCGCGAGGCGGAGCCGAAGCGTATCCAAGAAGCTCTGGGCTCCCTGACGGCCCGTCTCCGGGAGAACGACGGTGATCAAATGCCGGTCTGCCTCCAGCGCATGCCCGCAGCGATCGGCAGCCCTGATGCTTGCCGCCAGATCTCGGCCGATCTCCTTGAGTGCGGTGTCGCGCTTGCGCCGTCGCAATGACTCGAACACCGATGTGGGGATCTCGACGAGTACTACCGAAAAGACCTTTTCGTATCGCAGGGCGCGGCTACGTTCCATGTCGATCGTCTGCATGACCGCTCTGGCGTTGAGCAGGCCCGTTGCATCGTCGATCTGGTCGTACAGGCCGAGCTTGTCGATCGAAACACGTAACTGATCCGCTGCCCAGCCGCCGACCGCTCCGAACGCCAGGTATCCGGCCGCTCTGCCGAGGATCAGTCCGGTGAATCGACCGGCGCCAACGGCTGCGATCGCAGGCGAGCGAATGGCGGCGTACGAGACCGCGGCGACCAACCCGACGATCACACCACCGCGAAGGCCCCAGAACATCAAGCCGAGGAAGACGGGGATGAAGAGCAGGGTTCCGACTACTTCGATGGGATCGACGCTGCGCACATACATGATCAGCGCAACGAGACTGAGCACGATCAGCCCGACGCCGGTGAGAAGGACGCGTATACGTCGGTAGGGAATGTTCGTCACAGCTTGGATGGTAGTTCCTTGCCAGGCGACGTTCGTGGTGTGGATGTTGGGTCAAGGCCGTCGCTCGGAAGACTGCACAACGAAGAAGTACCCGCTGTGGTGTCGAGGCGGAGAACGCCGCGAGTGGCGTTTCTGGCGGGCAGAACGGCACATTGGTTGTGTGTCGAGGCACTAGTTCCCACCGGTCCGCTTCCGCCGTCCAGCCATGAGTCTCGGCCTTTGATGGGAGCGCTTCCTGCTGGAAGCCGGCAGGTGACACGTCGTACACTGGCGGCATGCCATCGATCCTCAAATCGCGGATTGCGATCGTGTTGATTCTCGGGGTCTTCCTGATCCCGATTGCCGCATCATCACTTCGCGGCCTCACTCACGTGCTGACCTGTGAGGAGAACGTGGCAGCACCATTCGGCGTCATCGTTGCCGAAGACGGCAGTGCCGTCGTCACCAGTTCGGCGACGGGACAAGCCGGGGAAGAGTCCGGCCTTTGCGGCGGCCTGGCTGTGGACCTGAAAGCCAAAGCCAAACCGGAGGGTCGGCTCGACCTCACGGTCCGTGTCACGAACAACTCGGCATATCCATGGCAGGGCACGGTTGATCTGTCGTTGAACCGTACGGTGATCCCAGTGGCGATCGGTCGTATCGACCCCGCGGAGACGGGAACCGACACGGTGACGTTCCATCTCGATCCCGGGGCTCACGAGCTGACGGGCTCGCTGCTCGTCGGACCGTAGGTCAGTTTTCGGTTTTCGGTCATCGGTTTTCGGTCATCAGTCATCAGTCATCAGTAATCAGTTTTCAGTAGTTGACGTGGTGTGCTCTTGTTGGGAACGCGTTGACGACTGACGACTGACGACCGGCCTCCGCTACGCTCCGTCTCGTGAGCGCCTTCAGTTTTGAGGCCGGGAATCGATGCTTCGATTTCACTGGCGATCGGACCTACGTCATGGGTGTCATCAATCTCTCGCCCGAGTCCAACAACCGTCACACGGTGGCCGACTCGCCGCACGAGGCGCTGGCGATGGCCGGCAGGTACCGGGACCATGGCGCGGCGATCATCGATCTGGGAGGCCAGTCCTCTCACTTCGACAATGAGGAACTGTCGCCGGAAGAAGAGCTTGAACGCCTTTTGCCGGCACTCGATCTCCTCACGGCCGACGGTTTCGTCGTTTCGGTTGACACCTGGAAGCCCGAGGTCGCTCGCAGGGCCATCGATGCCGGAGCGGCAATCGTCAATGACACGGGGGGCATGCGGAGTGAAAGCATGGTCGAGGTTGTCCGGTCGGCCTCGGTGCCTGCGGTCGTCACCTACGTGGAAGGCGAGGATCCCCTCTCGGTCGGCAACCTCGAGTTCATCCAGGACAAGGCTGCTCAGGTGGCCGAACGGTTTGCGCCGCGCCTCGACGATCTGCGGGCACTGGGGGTCACAGATCTGATCCTCGATCCGGGCCTTTCCATCAACTACCCGAGTGACTACGAGGAGTACACGCGTCAACAACTGCGGGTCATCCGGCATCTGGACGTGATTCGCAAGCTCGGGCATCCGGTCCTGATCCCCGTACCACGCAAACGTGAACTGGCGAGAGTGATGGCCTATACGGCGCTCGCTCTCGAGTACGGGGCCGACATCATTCGTGTCCACGATGTCGAGCAGGCGTGTGACCTCGTTCGTCTCTTCGGAAGAGACGGCTCGTGAAAGCGATCATCGCCGTACAAGGCCCTTCCGGCGCGGCGCCCGGTGAGCGTCAGCAAATGCTCGAACGCTCCCGTCGCCTCTTTGAGCAGGCCGGTGTCTCGGATACCGTACGTATCGACGTTCCGGCGCGAGGTGCCGAGGAGGTCGGTGAGGGGGGAGTGCTCCGTGCCGGAGTCGAGCCGATCGTCCCGGCGTTGCAGTCCGGATCGTTGTTCGGCGACCGACTCGGCGTCGAAGTCGTCGACGCGCAGTCTCTGCAGAGGACAGAAGCCGAAGTCGTCACAGAGTTACTGGACCGGATGGATCCGGAGGCGGTGCTGGTCGTCTTTGTGGCGGCAGGAAGTCTCCCGAGTTCGGTGGCGAAGAAGGTGAAAGCCGACGGCGAGGTCATCACCGTCAAGAAGATCCGGGAACAGGACGCGAACGACTGGCTCTTCGCCCAGATCAAGAGCCGAAACTTGCGGGTCCGTCCCGATGCAGTGGCAGCGCTGCTCAGGAAATTCGGCTCCGATGTGGCTTCCATGGCTCAAGCACTCGATCAGCTCACGGGCCTGGACGAGGTCACCATCGACGACGTGAACGTCAGATTCGCCAACCGTCCGGACGAACCGATCTGGCACTACGCCGATGCCGTCTCCGCTGGAGACGTCGGTCAGGCTTTGCGCCGGCTGTCCGACTTTCTCGTACACGGGCATCCGCTGCAGCTCCTCGGATTCCTCGAGAACGACCTCCGCCGTCGTTCCATGGCAGCATCTGCGCCGAACCTCGAGACACTCGCAGAGTGGCTTGGCCAACCATCGTCATCGTTTCCGGTCAGAAAGGCCTGGCAGGGGCGTTCGAAGAGTTCTGATTCGGCTCTGCAACGAGCCCTCGGTGCGCTCGCACGTGCAGACAGGATCCTGAAGACGAGTCCTGCGGAGACACATCAGCTCACGTTGGAACGGTTGACCGTCGCGCTCTGCCGTTGGTATGGAGGACCGCGAAGGGCTTGACCGGGCGACCGCGCAATGTACGACTGTGCCCTGCCCACCCGAGCCCTCATACCCGCCCCGCGGTCTTGCGTCGATGCTACGTCGCGGTACCGAGTACCAGGTAGAGCGAGCGAAGCGAGCTTGCGAGCTCGGCTCAGCCTTCCAGCAGGCTTCTGACTCGCTTGACGAGTCGTGACTTTCTGCGAGCGGCCGTGTTCTTGTGGATCAGGCCTCTTGTCGCAGCCATGTCGATACGCTTCTGGGCGTTGAGGAGTGCCTCTTCGGCAGCCGCCGCGTCACCGGTTGCGGCTGCGGCCTCCGCCAGCTTCGCACGAGTCTTCAGCTCGGAACGCATTGCCTTGTTGGCGACACGGCGCTTCTCGTTCTGACGATTTCGTTTGATCTGTGATTTGATGTTGGCCATGCGTAAATCTTCGTGTTGAGGACAGTGACGGGCAGAGCTGCTCCGTCGAGCGAGGGGAGCCTAGCAGCGCAGGTGCACCGGTACAATGCAGCGTTCTCGTGATACGCAACTTCAGCATCATCGCGCACATCGACCATGGCAAGTCGACGCTCGCCGATCGTTTTCTCGAACGAACGGGGGCGATGAGCGCGCGCGACATGCGGGACCAAGTGCTCGATTCGATGGACTTGGAGCGAGAGCGCGGGATCACGATCAAAGCACAGGCGGTCCGGCTTCGATATGAACACCCGAACGGTCAGACCTATACGCTGAATCTGATCGATACTCCGGGTCACGTCGATTTCAACTACGAAGTCTCCCGTTCGTTGGCGGCGTGTGAGGGAGCCGTGCTCCTCGTCGACGCCGCCCAGGGGGTGCAGGCGCAAACGCTTGCCAATGCCTACCTGGCCATCAACGCAGGCCTCGAAATCATCCCTGTCATCAACAAGATCGATCTACCGGCCGCGGATCCAGACCGGGTGGCGGGGGAGATCGTCTCGCTGTTGGGGGTCGATCCGGCTCACATCTTGCGGGTCTCGTCCAAGACCGGTGAGGGTATCGATGAACTCCTGGAGAGGATCGTGGAGGAGATACCGCCGCCCATGGGCGACGCGGACGCTTCGTTGCGGGCACTCGTGTTCGATTCCTACTACGACGCGTATCGGGGAGTCGTGTGTTACATCCGGGTCGTCGACGGGGAGTTGAGTGAAGGTGAGAGCGTCATGTTCACCGCGACCCACGAACGTCACGCGGTTGCAGAAGTCGGCGTGCTTACGCCGCGAGCCGAACCGGTGTTGGAACTGCGCGCCGGGGAGGTCGGGTACCTGATCACCGGCGTCAAGGACATCGGTCGCATCCGGGTCGGCGACACGGTAACACTCGATGCGAAGACCGAGCCGCTTCCCGGCTATGCGGAGCCCAAACCGATGGTGTTCTCCGGCTTGTTCCCCTCCGACGGGGAAGACTTCGAACGTCTCCGCGAGGCGCTCGACAAGCTGCGGCTGAATGACGCCGCGTTGGTGTATGAACCGGAGACCTCGAGGGCGCTGGGGTTTGGCTTCCGCTGCGGGTTCCTCGGATTGCTCCATATGGAGATCGTTCGCGAGCGCCTGGAACGTGAATATGGGCTCGATCTGGTGGCAACGTCCCCATCGGTCGCATATCGGGTTCACCTCGTCGACGGCTCCACGGTCGAGATCCGGTCTCCAGCCGACCTGCCCGATCCTGGACGCATCGATCACCTCGACGAGCCGGTGATCAATGCCCTGGTCGTGGTCCCCACCGAGTATGTCGGTACGGTCATGGATCTCGCTCAGAGCCGCAGGGGAATCATGCAGCACATGCACTATCTCACGCCGGAGCGAGTCGAACTCACCTACGCGATCCCGCTTGCAGAGGTGGTGTTCGACTTCTTCGATGCACTCAAGTCGCGCACTCGAGGGTATGCATCTCTCGACTACGAGCCGGCCGGATACCGTACCGCCGCGCTCGTCAAGGTCGATATCCTCCTCAACGGCCAAAAGGTCGACGCGTTCTCGGCCATTGTTCACAAGGATGAGGGTTACCGCTACGGACGCCGGATGGTTGCCCGGCTTCGAACGCTGATTCCCCGGCAGCTCTTCGATGTTCCGATCCAGGCTGCCATCGGAAGCAAGATCATCGCTCGTGAGACCGTGAAGGCGAAGCGTAAGGACGTGATCGCCAAGTGCTACGGCGGTGATGTCACCCGCAAGCGAAAGCTCCTCGAACGCCAGAAGGAGGGCAAGAAGCGGCTCAAGATGGTCGGCAGTGTCGAAGTTCCCCCGGAGGCGTTCATCTCCGCCCTGCGGCTCGACGATGACGATTGACGAGCCGCTGCGTCCGGATTCCCCTGTGCTGGCCGATGCCGCATCCTCGCTGGCGGCAGCGTATGTGCATGTTCCTTTCTGTGCCCGTCTTTGTCCCTACTGTGATTTCAACGTGGTCGCCGGCAGGGACGATCTGATCGAGCGTTACATCTCGGCCGTCATTTCCGAGATAGAGATGGAGCCGGCGTGGAAGCGACTCGATGCGGTCTATGTGGGTGGTGGGACCCCGTCACGCGTGCCGCCCGTGCTCCTTGCGGGCATCGTCGATGCCTTGGATCGGCGATTTGGGATCGTTCCCGGTGCCGAGATCAGCCTCGAGGCGAATCCCGAAGACTGGACCCCCGTAGTGGAAGCCGGCCTTCGCGAAGCCGGATTCACGCGTGTTTCGTTCGGCGTCCAGAGCTTCGATGGTGAAGTGTTGAAGACCCTGGGTCGGACGCACACTCCCGAACAGGCTGAGGTGGCGGTGAGCACCGCCCGACTGGCAGGCTTTTCGGTCAACGTCGACCTCATCTTCGGGACGCCCGGTGAGAGTGAGGCGGACTGGGTCAGTGGGGTTGCACGGGCTCTCTCGCTGATTCCTGACCACTTGTCCGCGTACGGGTTGACGGTCGAGCGGGGGACTGCACTCAGCCGGGCTGTCGCAGCCGGAGCACCGGCGCCTGACGCCGACCTGCAAGCCGACGAGTACGAGGCCCTCGAAGAGGCGGCCGCGGCGGCAGGCCTGGTGCGCTACGAGGTCTCCAACTACGCGCGGCCGGGGCACACATGTGTCTACAACCTGGTCACCTGGGCACAAGGCGACTACTTGGCTTTCGGGGCCGGCGCCCATGGCCATCGCAACGGTGAGCGTGCCCGCAACGTTCATCGGATCGACGCCTACCTGAACCGGGTCGAAGCCGGGATCCGACCTGTGCAGAGCGTTGAGCGGCTCGACTCCTGGGGACGCGAGCAGGAACGCCTTTTCCTCGGACTTCGTAGGACCGCCGGGGTCGAGGCTGGTCACGGCGGTGTTCGTCTCCTCGAATCCGTGTGGGGGACTCGTCTGCAGCATGCCGGTGTGATCGAGCGGCAGGGCAGCCGGATTCGTGTTCGTCGCCCCCTGCTGACCGATGAGGTGAGTAGAGCGGTTTTAGCACTCGCGGGGTGCGACTGCTAACCTATCAGTATGCTCAGCGAGCGGAAGTCCCAGGTCTTGCGGGCGCTCGTCGAGGAGTACATTCGCACCGGCGAACCGGTGTCATCGAAGGCCGTGCTCGACCTGTCCGGTTTGAACGTCTCTTCGGCGACGATTCGCAATGATCTGTCCGCGCTCGAATCGGATGGTTTCGTCGTCCAGCCACACACGTCTGCCGGACGCGCCCCGACGGGCAAGGGGTACCGCTACTACGTGGACCACTGTGCGCCAGTGCGCCTTCGCTCACAGACTCGGCTCAGGATCCAGTCCTTCTTCTCGTCGTTTCATCAGGGTCTCTCGGACCTGCTCAAGTCCACGACGGAACTTCTCAGCGATATCACGCACTACCCGGCGATTGTGGCCGGTCCCGGTGTCGCCATGGAGCGTGTTTGCGGCGTTCACTTGGTGCCGCTCGCTCCTCAGGTGCTGTTGCTCGTGCTCGTTTCCAATCGGGGCCGTGTGACCCAGGAATTGATCAGGCTCGAGAAGCCTGTCGATCCGCGTGAAGTGACCGCGGCCGAGCGGGCCCTGGGCGACGTGTTCGAGCGCGGGTCTGTCGATGAGGCACTTGCGGAAGGTGTTGAGCAGTCGTTGCACCTGCCAGGCCCCGTTGCCGGATTGGTCCGCGAGGTAATGAGTGCTGTCGGAAGGATCGAGCGTGGATCAAGAGAGATCTACATCTCCGGAACCGCGCAGATGACAGATGTGTGGGAGGACCTGGTGGCGGTTCGCAGCATCCTCGAACTGCTCGAGCGTGAAGCGATGGTGCTCTCGATCTTGTCGAAGAGAGGCACCGGCATCCAGATCGGTGATGAGCTCGATATCGGCGATGACCTGAACCTCGCCGTGGTCTCGACGACGTTCAAGCTCGGTGAATCCGGTGAGGGCAGTGTTGGAGTTCTCGGACCAATGCGTATGGACTATCGTCGGGCGATCTCCGCCGTGGAAGAAGTCGGCGAGACACTCGAGGAGAGTCTGGGCTCCTCGTGAACAACATCGGATCACTGCACTGAGAATTCCATGCGTAAGGACTACTACTCCATCCTGGGTGTTTCCCAGGACGCCGACCAGGACGAGATCAAGAGAGCATTCCGGCGCCTGGCCAGGGAGACGCATCCCGACGCCAATCCGGGCGATCCGAGTGCCGACGCCCACTTTCGTGAGGTGGCCGAAGCGTACGAAGTGCTGTCCGATCCGGGTCGACGCCGGGCGTTCGACCACGGAGAAACGGTCGACCTCGGCGACTTGCTGATGGGAGGGTTCGACGATCTGCTCCGATCGGTCTTTGGGACCGGTGGCCCCTTCGGCTTTGGAGGACAACGCAGACCGGCCCGAGGCAGGGACGTCGCCGTAGAGGCGCGCGTCAGCCTGGCCGATGCCGCCTTCGGGACGACATCGGAGCTGAAGTTTCGTGCGCTGTCGGAGTGTCGGCAGTGTGCCGGGTCCGGCGCCGCTCCCGGGTCGTCGGTGGAGACCTGCCGCCAGTGCGGCGGCACGGGCTCGATGCAGGTTGCCAGACGTTCCATCTTCGGTCAGATGATGACGCTGACGACCTGCAGCCTCTGCCAGGGCGGCGGTCGTCTCGTGTCCGAGCCGTGTGATAGGTGTGGAGGTCAGGGAGTCGTGCGGGAGGAACGCACCGTGAGTGTCGAGATTCCCCAGGGGGTGTCGACCGGGACTCGACTGCGGCTGGCGGGACGCGGTGAAGCGGCTCCTCGTGGCGCTCAGGCGGGTGACCTCTACGTTGAGATCCGGGTCCAGCCCGACCAAAGGTTCGTCAGAGATGGCGACGATCTCATCTATGTCGTTCCTATCGACATCGCGCAGGCTGCGCTCGGTACCGAGGTGTCGATCCCGCTCATCGAAGGCGAATCGATGAACCTGACGATTCCACCGGGAACACAGCCAGGGCAGACGATCCCGATTCCCGGCGAGGGGATGGGGCGGTTGGGAAGACGGGGACGAGGCAACCTCAACGTCGTGGTCGAGGTCGTCGTTCCGGAGCGTCTCTCCAAAGAGGAAGAGCATGCGCTCCGGGAATTCGCGGAGCTTCGTGGGGATACGGTCCGCGCCAAGCGACGCTTTTGGTGATGCGACACGTGCCGCACCTGTACTTGGAGCCACCGTGGGGCGGCTCGGCGGTTCCGATGTCCGAAGCGGTGCAGCACCACCTGTACGACGTGCTGCGGCTCACGGATGGGGCAACGGTCTCCTACACCGACGGGAGGGGAAGGACCGGTGAGGGGACCCTCTCGAGCGGCATGGTCCAGAGAGGCGACGAGGTCTGCGTCACCCCTCCGGTTGCCGCGGTCGCCATCGCCGTTGCACCACCGCGTTCGAGCGAGCGGACGAGATTCCTGGTCGAGAAGCTCGGCGAGCTGGGTATCGAACGACTGGTCTGGCTTCGCACCGTGCACGGGAATACCCGAGTGCCCCGAGCGGACAAGGTTCACTCGTGGGCCCGGTCTGCTCTCGAACAGAGCCGGGGAGCTTGGCTGATGGAGGTCCGGGACGGCCTCTTCGACGCCGAAGACTTGGAGGGCAGACTCCTCGTGGCAGATCCCGGCGGTGCCCCGATTGTGTCTGCTCAGAGCGACGTGACCCTGTTGATCGGGCCCGAAGGGGGGTTCGCTGCCGGGGAGGTTCCTGGGTCTCCGGTCAGTCTCGGTGACCGGATCTTGAGAGTCGAAACGGCGGCCATTGTCGGCGCAGTGCTTCTCCGAGGAAACACCACGCAGAGGGGTGACAAGAGCGCCTCCTCCAGGTAGAGTATCACTGTGAGTGACGCTTCGGGGTGTCGCACGGAGGGAGTCGGGCTGATGACGGAGGCGACGTACAACCAGTCTGTTGGTCGAAGGCTGAGGGCGATTCGTCGCCAGAAGAGGCTTTCCCTTCAGGATGTCGAAGAGATGTCTGCATTCGAGTTCAAAGCATCCGTTCTCGGCGCCTACGAGCGCGGTGAGCGGAGTCTGTCGCTTCCGCGTATGCACCGACTGGCGGCCGTCTACGGCGTTCCCATCGAACAACTCCTACCGGAGGCGGAGCGAACCGGAGCGACATCGTGGAGCAGCGGGGGCATCACGATCGACCTGGAGAAGGTCGAACGCTCGGACGGACAGACCGGGGACATCGTCGATCGTTTCCTTCGTACCATTCAATTGATGCGCCAGGACTTCAACGGGCGGGTCCTGACGCTGCGTCGCAGCGACCTTCAGATCCTCGCCGGGCTTCTCGAAGAGACCGAAGACGGGGTAGCACGCGTCCTCGCCGAACTCGGGCTGGGGGATTCGGTCTAGCCGCCGGCTTCCGGCTGCCGGCTGCCGGTTTTCAGCGGCCGGCATCCAGCAGTCGGCAAGAGCCGCGACGTTCGCCCTACGACAGCGGGCACACATACGGCCGCGACACGAAATGTGAAATACCGCGTACGCTCGCGAAGCGAGCTACGCGAGTACCCTCGCCACCTCATGGGACGAACTGGCGTGCTCAGGACGCTCGGGTGTCGGCTCAACCAGGCGGAGAGTGACCAGATCCTTCTCGCTCTGGCAGACCGCGGTATCGGCACCGGGGGCTCGGCGCCGGACGTCGTCGTGGTCAACACCTGCGCGGTCACCTCGGAGGCGTCGTCCGCATCCCGCAAGTTGATCCGACGTTCGGTTCGAGAGTTCCCGGACGCCACCGTGGTCGTCACCGGCTGCTACGCGGTCGCCCAGTCGACGGATGTTGCCGCCATGGAGGGGGTTGATGCGGTTCTGCCGATCAAAGACGGCCTCGCAGGCCGTGTCGCCGAGTACATCGGTGCCGGTGTGCCCGTTCCCGTCCTCTTTCCGAGCCCGCGCAGGAACCTCAAGGTACAGACCGGATGCGATGAACGCTGCACGTTCTGCATCGTTCCCCGGACCAGGGGGACGCTGCACAGCACGGACCGTGACGAAATCCTGTCACGCGCTCGCAGGCTGGTGGACTTGGGAGTTCGGGAACTGACTGTGACGGGTGTGCATCTGGGCAAGTATGGGCATGACGTCGGCAGGCCGGGAGCGCTGGGGTCGCTTCTCGGCGACCTCGCCGAACTCACCGGACTGGAGCGGATTCGTCTCTCCTCCATTGAGGCATCACAGGTGGACGATGTCCTGCTCGACATGATCGCAACGGAGCCGAAGCTCTGCCGACACATCCATATCCCCTTGCAGACGGGGGATCCAAACCTGTGGCAGGTGATGCGGCGGCCAGGAACGCTGGATCGTCTTCTGGAGGTTGTGGAAACGGCGCGTTCGCGAATACAGGGTGTGGCACTCACCACCGACGTGATGGTCGCGTTTCCTGGCGAGGATGATGCGGCCTTCTCCAGGACCCTTCAGGTCGTCAAAGCCGTGGGGTTCGAAAAACTGCACGTGTTCCGCTTCTCGCCGAGAGTGGGGACGCCTGCAGCGGACGACCCCCACCAGCTCGACGCTTCGATCAAGCAAGAACGATCCCGCACCCTACGGGCGGTCGGCGCCGACATCCGACGGCGTTGGCTCGCGGCTCACCACGGCCAGACCGTGCAAGTGCTCGTCGAGAAGGCCGTACCGGCAGAAACGACCGGAACGGCCGGCTTGAGCGGATACACCGACACGTACGCGCGGGTGACGTTCCAAGGCGCTGCGAGTCTCGTCGGCCGAGTGGTGGACGTGTTGGTAGCCTCGACCAAGAAGGACTACATGGAAGGAGTGCTCGTTGAAGGACTGCCTTTTCTGCAAGATCGTTGAAGGCTCGATCCCTGCCGATGTCGTCACGGAAACCGAGCATGTTCTGGCCTTCAACGACATCAACCCCGTGGCACCGACGCACGTGTTGATCATCCCGAAGGAGCATGTCGCCGACTCCGTGGCGGAGATCACGGGTGCCGAAGGCGGCCTCCTCGCGGAGATCTTCGGCACGGCGGCAGCCATTGCTCGCGAGAGGCGCCTCGATCAGGGGTGGCGGGTCGTCACCAACGTCGGCGCCGCAGCCGGGCAGACGGTTTTCCATCTGCATTTCCATCTCATGGGCGGATGGGCCGAGCCGCAACGTTGAGTGGTTCCGGGTCCTGATAAGGGGCACTCGGTACCTGGTACTTCGTACTTCGTATCGCAGCCTCAGGTCGATGCGAGACCGCGGGGCGAGCGCAGGGTCGTTGCCGGCTGCCGACTGACCGGCTGCCTGGGTCTCTGCATATCCCATTTCTTGGCATTGATATTTATCGTGGTTCCACCGACATCGGGGGTAATCGTCTTGGTACGCTCTCTACCTTGCTATGTCGAGAACGTATCGATTCACACTGAATGGCAGCCGGCTTTCACCGGGAACACTGCAGCTGGAGATTGACGATGTGAGCCTCGCTTTTGGCGGTGTGCAGGCCTTGCGCGACGTCTCGGACAGCATCCGTCAGGGAGAGATTCATGCCATCATCGGGCCCAACGGTGCAGGCAAGACCTCCCTGCTGAACTGCATCAGTGGCCTGTATCGTCCGCAGCGGGGGAGTATCACCCTCAACGACGGTGAGGCGCTACACGAGTTGACCAAAGCCCCCCCGAGCGCGACGGCGCGCTGGGGTGTCGCTCGTACGTTCCAGAACATCGAGCTCTTTCAGCACATGACGGTGCTCGAAAACCTCATGCTCGGACGACACGTGCACATGCGCCATAGCGTTTGGCGATCCATGCTGTTCGTCGGACCTGCCCTGCGGCAGGAGATCGAACACAGAGAGCTTGTCGAGGAGGTCATCGATCTACTCGAGATCCAATCGGTGCGGTCCCAGGCTGTCGGCTCACTTGCATACGGCTTCCAGAAACGTGTCGAATTGGGGCGTGCATTGGCCATGCAGCCTGCGCTCCTGCTGCTGGACGAGCCGATGGCCGGTATGAACGCAGAAGAGAAGGAGGACATGGCCCGTTACATTCTCGATGTGAATCAGCTTGCCGGCATCAGCACCATTCTCATCGAACATGACATGGGCGTCGTCATGGACATCTCGGACTCGGTCAGTGTTCTCGATTTCGGTCAGCTCGTAGCCTCCGGGTCTCCGGCGGAAGTTTCGAGGGATCCGGCCGTGATCGAGGCGTACCTCGGGGAGGACCAGAGTTGATGCCGGACACGTTCCCCAAGATACTTCGGAACATGGCGGCAACTGCGGGTGATCGAATCGCCTTGCAGGAGAAACGCTACGGAATCTGGCAGGCGGAGGGTTGGGCGGAGTTCAACGCGCGGGTTCGGGCCTTTGCGCAGGGGCTTTCGACGATGGGGGTCCGTCGAGGAGATGTCATCGCCATACTCGGCGACAACCGTCCGGAATGGCTGATCGCCGAACTCGCCGTCCAGTCGCTGGGGGGCATGTCGGTGGGAATCTATCCAACCTCCATCGGCGAGGAGATCGTCCACATCATCACGCATGCAGGAATCAGAGTGATCGTTGCCGAAGATCAGGAGCAGGTCGACAAGCTGATCGATCTTCCCTCGACGATCGAGAAGATCATCTACTACGACCCGCAGGGCCTCGAACTCTACGACGATCCCAAGTTGATCGAGTTCACCGACGTCGAAGAGCTCGGGAGGGCATTCGAGGCCGAGCATCCGGATTGGATGGACGAGCAGATCGACCTGGGTTCGGGTGAGGACACGGCCGTGCTGTGCACGACCAGCGGCACGACCGGCCTGCCCAAGTTGGCGATGCTGAGTCATCGCAACCTTCTTTCCATGGGGCGGAACCTCATGGAGGCAGACCCGCTCGAGGCGGACGACCGCTTCGTGAGTTTCCTTCCGTTTGCGTGGGTGGGTGAGCAGATGATGGCGTTGGCCTGCGGATTCCAGGCCGGGTTCACCATCAGCTTTCCCGAGGAGGCCGCAACGGTCCAGTCCGACATGCGTGAGATAGGAGCGAACGTCATGTTTGCTCCGCCGCGCATCTGGGAGTCGATGCTGTCAACGGTGCAGGTGCGTATCGGTGAAGCCGGCTGGCTCAAGAAGAGCGTCTTCTCGTGGGGATTCGATGTCGGGGAGGAAGCAGCGGAACTCCTCGTGCGAGGAAGACAGCTTCCTTTGGGTTTGCGGTTCCGGCTGGCGATCGCGGAGGTGGTCGCGATGAGACCCGTGCGCGACCAGCTCGGTCTCACTCGCATCAAACGTGCCTACACGGGGGGTGCGCCGCTCGGACCCGATGTGTTCCGTTTCTTTCACTCGATCGGAGTGAACCTCAAACAGATCTACGGACAGACGGAGATCTGTGGTATCGCCGTCGTTCACCGGGATGGAGACATCAAGTTCAACACGGTGGGCACCCCGATTGCCGGAACAGAGATGCGCATTGAAGACGACGGAGAGATCCTGTTGCGCTCTCCGGCAGTGTTCCAGGGGTACTACCGTAACCCGGAAGCGACCAAGAGCGCCCTTGAATCCGATGGATGGCTGCACACGGGCGACGCCGGCTTCATCGACGAGGAGGGACAACTGGTTGTCATCGACCGGGCGAAAGACGTCATGCACCTTCCTGACGGCACGGCGTTCTCACCCGCATTCATTGAGAACAAGCTGAAGTTCTCACAGTTTGTCGAAGAGGCGGTGACCTTTGGCGGAGACCACCCATATATCGCGGCCATTGTCACCATCGATGGTCAGACGGTAGGTGCATGGGCAGAGCGAGAGCACCTGGCATATACGACCTACACGGACCTGTCGCAGATGGATGAGGTGTACACACTGGTCGCAGAGGACGTCGCCAAGGCGAATCAGGACCTGCCGGTCAGCGCCCGCGTGCAGCGGTTCCTCATTCTGCACAAGCAGTTCGATCCGGACGACGACGAGATCACCCGGACCCGCAAGGTCCGCCGTGGAACGATCGGCACCCGGTACGCGGACCTCATCGAGGCGCTGTACACGCCGGAGAGGGATGGGGTCACGATCACCAGCACGATCACCTATCAGGATGGGACGACGGTTGATCGTGAGGTCGGTCTGCGGATCTTCGACATGGAGACGTTTACACCCTCCGGCAAACGCCGTCGTTATGCATGGAGCACCGGGCGATGAGTACCTTCATTCAGCTGACGATCAACGGTCTGGCAAACGGGGCGATCCTCGCCCTTGCAGCGCTGGGGTTCGTCCTGATCTTCAAAGCGACGGGTGTCATCAACTTTGCGCAGGGGGAGTTTCTGCTCATCGGCGCCTACGTGGTCTGGGCCGGGATGGTGACCCTCGGGCTGCCATGGCCCCTGGCAGTGCTCCTGGGAGTTGTCGTAGCGGTCGCCATGGGGGTGGCCATCGAACGAACCGTGCTTCGGCCGATGGTCGGGGAGTCCGCGATTGCGGTGATCATGGTCACGATCGGCCTTTCGGCGGTGCTCAGGTCACTCGTGCAGGGGATCTGGGGGACCAACCTGCGCAAGATGCCGACGATTATCCCGGACGTCTCTGTCGTCCTCTTCGGTGCGCCGCTTCCACAGAACCGGCTGTGGGCAATCGGTATTGCCCTTGTCGCTTTGGCGGCCTTCGCTCTCTTCTTCCGCAGGTCCCACTTCGGTGTGGCGATGCGCGCAGTTGCAGACGATCAGCAGGCAGCGATGGTGATGGGAATCAGTGTCCGCAGGATCTTCGCATTGTCATGGGCGTTGGCTGCCGTCAGCGCGGTCTTCGGCGGCGTCCTCGTGGCGATCATGATCGGCGTTTCCGTCGGCGTAGCTTCGTTCGGGTTGCTGGTCTTCGCGGTCGTAATCGTCGGGGGCCTGGATTCGATCCCGGGTGCTCTCATTGGAGGGCTCATCATCGGACTCACTCGTCAGTACGTTGCGGGCTACGTGAGCGCCGGACTCGGCGAGGTCGTCCCGTACCTGGTGCTCGTCCTGGTGCTGCTCATCAAGCCGTACGGAATGTTCGGCGAAGTGCGGATCGAGAGGGTGTAAGCGATGGCAATTGCCACGGGCATCTACCACACCAAGTACCGTCAAGATCTGGCGCTTCGTCAGACCAAGGCGGACTGGGTCCGGCTGATGCTGCTCGTCGCTTTTCTCGGAGTGGCTCCGTTTGTGGCCTCCTCCTACTGGCTCACAATTCTCAATCTGGTCGGTATCGCCGCAATCGGGGCCATCGGGCTGAACATCCTGACCGGTTTCACCGGTTTGATCAGTCTCGGGCAGGGAGGGTTCCTTGCCGTCGGGGCGTATACGTCTGGCATCCTGATCGCGCGGCTGCACTGGCCGACACCCCTGGCGATTATCACGGCGGTGTTCGTCACCGCGGCGGTTGGAGCGGTGATCGGCCTTCCGGCAGTTCGGCTCAAAGGGCTCTATCTGGCGATCGCCACTTTGGCCGCGCAAGTGATCATCATCTACGTCGTTCGAACGTGGGATGTGGTCACCGGTGGTGTCGAATCGCTCGTGGTCCCCCGACCGGTCATGTTCGGAGAGAAGATCAAGTCTGAGTTCATCTGGTATTGGATCATCCTGGTGGTTGTCGTTCTCGTGACGCTGGCAGCGCTCAATCTGTTTCGGACCGGTCTCGGCAGATCATTCGTGGCCATTCGAGACCAGGACATCGCCGCGGATGTGATCGGGGTCACGGTCTGGAAGTACAAGCTGTGGTCGTTCGCCATCTCTTCCGGGTTCGTCGGTCTTGCCGGGGCTCTGCTCGCCTCCTATCGCAGCATCGTCACCTGGGAGCGCTTCACCTTTGATGTATCGATCACCTACTTGGCGATGATCATCGTCGGTGGGCTCGGCAGTGTCGCCGGGGCAATCTACGGAGCCGGATTCATGACGTTGGTCCCCGCGCTGATCCAGCGTGCAGGTCAGTCCATCCAAGGGGTACTCCCGGGCCTGTCCCAACAGCTTCCCGCGATCCAGCTCGGCGTATTCGGGCTCGTCATCATTCTGTTCCTGATCTTCGAGCCCCGCGGGCTCGCCCGGATATGGGAACGTATCCGTGACTACTTCCGTCTGTGGCCATTCAGATACTGAGAGGAGGAAGGCCATGAAGAGAACCGCAATCTACCTTGCCTTAGGGTTGGTGCTGGCCCTGCTGGTAGCCGCCTGTGGAGGTGGTGGCTCGAGCAGCAGTGAACCGATCAAGGTGGGCGCGATCTTCGACCTGACCGGACCAACCGGAGATGTGGGGACGCCGTACGCCAACGGTGTGCGCGGCTACGTCGACTGGTTGAACGGACAGGGTGGGATCGACGGACGCCAGATCGACCTCAAGTGGCAGGACTACCAGTACAAGGTGGACACCGCAGAGCAGCTGTACTCGCAGTATGTCTCGGAGGGAATCGTCGCGTTCATGGGCTGGGGCACCGGTGACACGGAAGCTCTGAGGACCCGGATCACCGAAGACGAGATCCCATTCATGTCCGCTTCCTACTCGGAGGCGCTCACGAACGCGGCCGAGACGCCGTACAACTTCGTTGTGGCGACCAGCTACTCGGATCAGATGCGAATCGCGCTGAAATGGATCAGTGAGAACTACAGCGGTCATGCAGAGATCGCCGTGTTCCACCATGACAGCCCGTTTGGGCTCTCGCCGGTTGCCGACGGTGCTGCGTATATCCAGTCAAAGGGACTGGATATGGGATACGCGGACTATGCGATGCCTGGTGGTGCCACCGATTACCTCGCCGAGCTGACGCAGGCGAAGTCTCAGGGCGTGACCCACATCATCGTGCAGAACGTATCGAGCCCTGCGGCGCTGCTGGCCCGTGACGTCAAAGGTCAAGGGTTGGATGTCACCATGATCTGCCTGAACTGGTGTGCCGACGAAGGATTCGTGAACTTGGCCGGTGACGCTGCAGAAGGCGTCATGGGTGTCCTGCCATGGGCATCTGTGCAGTCGAACGACCCCGGTTTCAAGACACCGAGCGAGTACCTCGCTTCGAAGGGTGACTCTCTGGCTGACGAGGGTCTGCACTACACGCAGGGTTGGTACACGATGGCTGCGATGGCTCAGGCCATCAAGAATGTCGTCGACGCTGGTGACGAGGTGACGGGTCCGGCGATCAAGGCCGCTCTCGAGGCGATGAGTAGCTTCGATACCGGCGGCGTCAGTGCGACCATCGGATTCTCTCCCACCAGCCATAAGGGGATGCCGGGTGCCGGTATCTACCAGGTGGAAAACGGAATCTGGACACGTGTCATTGGGGAGATGACCCCGTAGTGACGACTATGGCCATGGACGATCCGGCAGGGGCGGCTGAAACCGCCCCTGCCGCCGGCGTGCTTCTCGACGTCAACAACGTCGAGGTGATCTACGACGAGGTGATCCTCGTGTTACGCGGCCTGTCCTTACAGGTAGAACGTGGCGATCTCATCGCCCTGCTCGGAGCGAACGGAGCCGGCAAGTCCACGACCCTCAAAGCGATCATGGGCTTGCTGCCGTCTGAAGACGGCGAGATCAGCGAAGGGCACATCAGCTTCGATGGTACGGAGATCACCGAGTTCGATCCGGCCCACATCGTCCGATCGGGGATCTCGCTCGTCATGGAGGGAAGGAGGGTCTTCGAACATCTGACCGTGCACGAGAACCTGATCGCTGCAGCCTATTCTCGCTGGCGGGTAGGCAACGTGTCCGACGAGTTCAGCTTGGTGTATGAGTACTTCCCGCGTCTCGAGGAGCGGTCCAATCAGGTGGCCGGCTACCTGTCCGGCGGTGAGCAGCAGATGCTGGCGATGGGGCGTGCCCTCATGCAGCGACCGAAGCTGCTCATGCTCGACGAGCCGTCGCTCGGGCTCGCCCCAATCCTCGTGCGAGAGATCTTTGCCATCATCCAGAGGCTGCATCGAGATCTCGGGACGACGGTTCTGCTCGTCGAGCAGAACGCCAAGCTGGCATTGAACATCGCCGATCACGGTTACATCATGGAGAATGGCCGAATCGTGCTCGAAGGGCCGGCCGGTGAACTGGCCGAGAACCCCGACGTGCAAGAGTTCTACCTGGGAATCAGCGAGTCGGGTGAACGCAAGAGCTACCGCGACGTCAAGCATTACAAACGGCGGAAGCGCTGGCTCTGAGGCTCGAGGAGACAACCGATGACACCTGAGGAATACGGCCGCGGCTTCGATCCGGCGGTCGGTGCATTCGTGGAAGCTGCGGCGGCGAAATCGCTTGCGTTTGCCGAGCGGCTCGAGAGCGCAGGCCTCGTGGCCGGAGAGATGCTCACCGTTCGGGATCTGAGCCGGCTCCCCGTGCTCTCCAAGGACGACCTCCTGCAGCTACAGATCATGAAACGTCCCTTCGGGGGCTTGCTTGCCGAAGGCGCCGTGGTGCGCCGGTTCTTCCAGTCGCCGGGACCTCTCTACGAGCCTGAACTGGATCGGACCGATCCGTGGCGGTGGGCGTCGGCGCTCCGCGCCGCCGGTTTCGGACCTGACGACGTCGTCCTCAACGCGTTCGGCTATCACCTGTCTCCGGCAGGAGCGATGTTCGAAGAGGGTGCGCGCGCCGTGGGATGTGCGGTTCTGCCCGGGGGAGTCGGAAACATGGACCTACAGGTGCAGGCATGCGCCGACCTGGGGGTCACGGCGTTCATAGGACTTCCGAGCTACCTCAAGGCGCTGCTCGAGAAAGCCGAGGTGAGCGGTGTCGATCTGCAGATCCAACACGCTTTCGTGACCGCCGAGCCGCTTCCGCCCTCTTTGCGGTCCTGGCTGGAAGAACGGGTGTCGTCTGTGCGACAGGGATATGGAACGGCCGAGGCGGGAAACCTCGGTTACGAGTGCGAACGGGCCGAGGGTCTCCACGTCCCGGACGACGCGCTCGTGCAGGTCTGCGATCCCATCAGCGGTGAGCCGCTGTGGAATGGAGAAGAGGGGCAAGTCGTGGTCACCCTGTTCGAGGAGGACTACCCGCTGGTCCGGTTCGGGACGGGAGATCTCTCCAAGTTCATCGTTACACCCTGTGCCTGTGGACATCCGACACCGCGTCTCGCCGGGTGGCTGGGTCGTGTCGGTGACGCCGTGAAGGTTCGGGGGATGTTCCTGCACCCGGCTCAGGCCAAACGGGCGCTCGCGGAGACTCCCGGCCTGGACTCATTCAGGTTTGTGATCGATCGGGTCGAGCATCGTGACGAGTTGAGCTGCCACATCGTTCCCGAGGAGGGAGTCGACGAGTCAGCCCTCTCCGAAGCAGTCAAAGAGAAGATCAGGTCGGCGCTGCGTTTTCGTGTCGACGTGCAGGTCGTCGATGGTCTGCTCGGCGATGACATCATCGACGACCGCCGTACCTGGGAGTGAGACGGTCATCGGTAATCAGTTTTCGATCATCAGTTTTCAGTAGTTGACGTGGTGTGCTCTTGTTGGGAACGCTTTGACGGCTGACGGCTGACGGCTGACGGCTGACGGCTGACGGCTGACGGCTGACGGCTGACGGCTGACGGCTGACG
>JAACED010000014.1 GCA_011682695.1 Gammaproteobacteria bacterium | reverse complement strand
AGCGGCCGCCACGCCGGGAACCCCGACGAACGTCCACAGCATCAGGACGAGAGCCGCAATCACGATGCGTCCTGTCTTGGGTAGCGCCATTCTTCTTCCTCTCTTTCGTCCCTGGACTTGCCGACCGTCTGGCCAGAGCCTCCAGAGAATCGATGCAACGGAGACCTGCACGTTGAGGGACGCCGGTGCCGCCATGCCCAGAACAGGCGACGTTGGTTCCCCATTGGGTGCCTTCTTCGTCGTCCCCAAAACTGTCGCGCACCCCGGTAGCAGGATGGCTGCAAGCAGGCGAGCAACCGACGGCCGACAGTCTGGGTTGGTCCGCATTTGGTCAGCGGGAGGATGAGAAACGACCACAAACGGTGCGAACCAGTGAGAGACGAAAATCCAAGGGGCACAAGGGTGTCCGCCGAATCGTCAGTGTTGGCGGTACCCCTTGATTCTGTCTACGGATCAGAAGGTTGGGGGTTCGAGTCCCTCCGGGCGTGCTATGAAAGCCTATGCGCTGCAGGGGCTTTCGCCTGACAGGGCTCACTCGTCCGTCTGACGTGTGGGAGCCATTCGACCGCGACGAGGTTACAGCAGCTCGATGAAGGCTTCCACGGTGAGATCTTGCCTGTCGCAGAATCGAGCGCAAGGTGCCTCGCGCCAGCTCGCGATGCATTGGGATGATTACGGTCTTTCCTGCGGAGTTCCGCAGCTTCAGGTGGCTGCCGCGTTGGCTTACGTCGGCGAATCCAACCTTGGCCAGTGCTCGCACGACATCGCTGCCTGACACGACCGGAAGCCTGGGACTCACGCTGGGATGTCAACCGGCGCGATGATCGGTGTCTCGATGTGATCAGGGATGGGCTGATCATCGAAGTAGAGCTCGAGGGCCTCGCGAAGATTACGAAGAGCCTCCTCCATAGTCTCGCCCTGGCTTGTGACTTCGATCTCCAGACAGCGTGCAACGTACCAGGGCGGTTCTTGGGTGACTGCTGCAGTGAATCGCATGCCTAGAGTCTACGCCCGTTGAGCGTGTGCATAGACATTCCCTTGGCTTGGGAGCCAAGTTGGGAGCCATTCGCTGTGGACTCGTGTGGACGGGTGTGGACGCCTGTGGAATCGAAACCCTTTCGTTCAGGGCTGTGTGGACGGCTGTGGACACGGCTTGGAGATCTACGGATCAGAAGGTTGGGGGTTCGAGTCCCTCCGGGCGTGCCGGTGAAGCCCCTGCGAGAGTGGGGGTTTCGCTGTGTGCGGCTGATCGACGTTTGGCGGCGGGATGCGGTTCCGGGAGCCATTGGCCTGCAGGTAGGAGCTCTCTGATCGTCACACCAAGGCAACTCCACCGCCCGCGTCCGCCAACGACCAATCGGCCCACGACCAGTTCTCTGGAGGCAATCATCTAGGCTTCGCTGTTCGCCCCCCGGAGAGGAGCAGGCGCGTGGCGGGCTGGCGGCCATCACCCGAGATTCAGGCTCTCTATGCGGATCATGTAGAGAGTCGAGCCGCGCTCGGCATCGAGCGTGCGATTCACTACACGGAGTACTGGAAGAGCAAGACAGGCAGGCAAACCTCCCCGTGCCTCCGGAACGCCGAAGCGCTGGCCTACCACCTGGAAAGACGTTCGATCCGGATCCACCCGGGTGAGCTGATCGTCGGTTCCCATACGGAGCATCGGGTCGGCGCCATCTGTCACATCGAAAAGGCCGGCTTGTTCATGCTGGGGGATCTCTTCCGCTTCGAGAAGCGACCGGTGAATCCGCTCCGGTTGGGGCCCGGTGCCAAGAGAGCGCTCCTTCGTTCTCCGATTCCCTACTGGCTCAATCGCAACGTGGCCATGCGCTCCTTCCCTCTTCGCGAGAGGCTTGCGTACGCCAAAGACCAGCTTCGTGCCACGTCTTTCGTCATCAACGAGGCCGGGGGTGTGGCCCACTTCCTGCCCGACTACGAGCAGCTCATCCGGCTCGGGACCGACGGTCTGCGGACGAAGGTGCAGGAGCGGATCGATCGGGGAGGGTTCGGTGCGGAAGGACTCGACTATCTCGAAGCAAGCCTTGTTGCCCTGACAGCAGTCGAACACTTCGCCGATCGGTACCGGGACGAGGCCCGGCGCCAAAGGCGAGACGACATTGTCGAGGTGCTCTCCCACGTCCCGCGCCGGCCGGCGCGGACCCTTCGGGAAGCGCTGCAACTGATCTGGCTGTTCCAGCTGTTGATCCAGGTCGAGTCCCTCGATCAAGGCATCAGCCTCGGGCGCATGGACCAGTACCTCTATCCACTTCTGTGCGAGGACAAGAAGGACCCCGGCTTCGACCCGGATCGGGTACGTGACCTGTTCGCGGCCTTCTGCATCAAACTGTCGGAGGTCGTCCCGCTCTTCTCCGAGCGCGTCACCGAGTACTTCGCCGGCCTGCCCACCGGACAGGTCGTCACCATCGGCGGTCTCGACGCCGATGGCAACGACTGCACCAACGAGCTCACCTACCTGCTGCTGGATGTCATGGAAGGATTCAAGACCCGGCAACCCAACTGGCACGCCCGTATTGGCGCTCGGTCGGATGAAGCATATGTGAAACGGGTTGTGGAGGTGGTAGCCGGCGGTGGGGGATCTCCGGCGCTCTACAACGACGACGCGATCATGCCCGCAATGGTCGAACGGGGAGTGGGCTCCTCCGAAACATGGAACTACGCCACGGTGGGCTGTGTGGAGCCGGCGCTGCAGGGAGAGAGCTTCACCTCCTCCGACGCGGCCATCTTCAACCTGGCGATCGGCCTGGAGCTTCTGCTTGGTGGCGGGCGTCGGCTGAAGCGGGGAGAGGTCCGTGAACGCCCTTGGTTGCGCCAGATCCAATCCACGGCCGAGCTCCTGCAACAACTGGAAGACCAGACCGACGAGCGAATTCTCGGGATGAAACACTCGCTCGACGCCATCGAGAGGACCAATGCACAGTTCTTCCCAACCCCGCTGTCCTCGCTGACCATCGGGGGGTGCATCGAGAACGCCACCGACTCCACTCGCGGCGGCGCCTGGTACAACGCCTCGGGGATCCAGGGGGTGGGCGTGGCCGACCTGGCGAACTCGCTCGCCGTAATCGAGAAGCTCGTCTTCCAGGATGAAAAGTACACCTTGGAGGATCTCGCCAACGCCTGTGCGACAGACTTCGACGGCCAAGAGATGTTGCGCGCCCGTGCCCTCAAGGTCGCCGCCTTCGGCAACGACGACCCACTCGTCGATGATCTCGCGAACGAAGTTGTCTCGATGTTCGATCGTTGCATCTCACGGCACACCAACACGCGCGGAGGACGCTGGATGCCGGGCTTCTACTCCATGACCTGCCACCAGGGTTTCGGCAAGCAGACGGCGGCTCTTCCCTCGGGTCGTCTCTCGGGCCGTCCTCTGGCCGACGGTCTTGCACCGGCGGATGGCTCGGACAGGCTCGGCCCCACCGCCTCACTCAACTCCGTGGCCAGGCTCGACCATCGGCGCTTTGGCAACGGGATCAATCTCAACGTCAAGTTCGACTCGGCAACGGTGGCGGGACGGGAAGGCCGCGTCGCTCTCGAAGCCCTGATCCGTGGCTACTTCGCCCAGGGCGGCATGCAACTCCAGATCAACGTACTCGATGCAGGCATTCTGGAGCAGGCCATGCGAGATCCCGAAAACCACCGCAATCTGCTCGTCCGGGTCTCGGGCTACTGCGCGTACTTCGTGGACCTCACCCCGGGCATGCAGCAGGAGCTGATCGACCGCACCCGACAACGGACGTGACGGAACCAACGGCCCCGGTCTTCGACGTCCAGCGTTTCTCGCTCCACGACGGCCCCGGCATCCGATCCCTGGTCTTCCTCAAGGGCTGTGCCCTGCACTGCCCCTGGTGCCAGAACCCGGAATCGCAAGCGGCCAAGCCGGTCATCGCCTTCTACGAAAATCGCTGCAAGGAGAGCTTCGAGTGCGCCGCGGTCTGTCCGAACGGGTCGATCCGGCTCGAAGGCTTCCGGGTCGACCACGGGCGCTGCGACCAGTGTGCGCTCTGCGTCGACGCTTGTGCGTACGGTGCGCTCAGATTGATCGGTGAGAACCTCACGCCGCGCCAACTCATGGCACGGCTGCTGGTGGATCGGCCCTATTACGAGAGCTCCGGCGGCGGGGTCACCTTCACCGGTGGTGAGCCGACTCTCTACCAGCGCTTCATGAAGCGCGTACTCGAGTTCTGCAAAGAGGCCGGAGTTCATACGAATCTCGAGACCGCCGGGACCTTCTCGTGGGAGAAGTGGGAGGAGACGCTTCGCTTGCTGGATCTGATCTACTTCGATCTCAAGATCCTCGATTCGGAACTGCACGAACGGCATCTCGGCGGCGGTTTCGGCAGGATCATGGAGAATGCGTCGAAGCTCGTCGCCCACCGGTTTCCGGTGGAGTTCCGGATGGCGCTGATTCCGGGTTTCACGGATACGCCGGTCAATATCGAAGCCGTCGTTGAACTCCTTCACGTGTTGGGGCGGAAGGCCATTCACCTGCTCGCCTACCACAACATGGGGGAGGCGAAGATCGACATCATCCGGGGAAGGCAACCCAAGCTTGGCCTTGCGCGCTACTCCGACGAGCGTTGGCACGAGATACGTAGGACCTTCGAGGTGCGCGGCGTCGAGGTGCTGGGAGTTCACTGAGCAACACAGTCCCGCATCTCGACGACCAGGCATCATCGCCCGATGCGATGTCGGCTCCGCCATTCCGACACAAGGAGTGGTGAAACTTCATCCCTTTCGAGTGTTCTTCGCTTCCGACGCTCCTGTTGTCCCTTACGTTGCCGGACGGTCTGATGGTTTGCGGCAAGACTGGACGATCGGAGTGATCGTGACCATCTTCTCGTGCTCATGCTGTCTCTGGCTGGAATCGGGCTGATCGGTGCCTTCCTCCAAGGGCGGAGGAGATGTCCGGAGTGGCCTTCGAGGCCAGACACCCACGACGATCAGACCCTCCGCACGCCGGGAGTGTGGTGGCCTGAAGCTCGTGCCAGTAGCTATCGCCGCCATCCGTTACCGTGAGCTCAGTTATTCCAGGAGCGCTCTGCCTCTTCTACCGCCATGGCAATCATGCGAACCAGTGCTGGATGCGGCGGATCTTGACAAAGGGTCAGCGGAGGGTCGCCTGATCGGCTGCCATCGCGCGCTGGAGGAGATCGTTCGTGTCCAGACTGATGAACTCGAGGTCCGGGAAGTTGGCTCCGGTCATCAGGAGGGCGACAGGAATCTCGAGCGTGACACCGAGCACAACTGGCCCGTGGGGCGTGCCGACGTCGTCCAGTCCCTGCTCGTGTTGCGAGTTCTGCTGCAGCTGCAGCAACCGCTGCGCGGAATCGGTTCGGTTCCTCATCCATGGCGGCGGCCTGGTTGATCTATATGAGGCAGAGGCACAGATGGTCGGATGACGACCGGCCTGGCGATGATTGCACCGCGCTATGCAGAAATGGCAACGGCGGTCTTCGTAAGTCTACGATATCCCTCGACCGTGATTCATCTCCTGCTGTGAAGGGACTGACCTTGGCTGAGGGGGGACTAGCTGAGTTGCTGCCAACTAGCGCCATCTGGCTCGATCAGACGGCAGAAGATTGGCGAGATGCCGTACGCCTGGCGGGCGACGCGCTCATCGCGGGGGGCTCCGTGACCGAGCCATACATCGATGAGATGATTGCCGTCGTTCAGGAACTCGGCCCTTACATCGTCATCGTTCCTGGCCTCGCTTTGGCGCATGCCCGCCCGTCGCCGTCGGTGGTGCGGTCCGGGCTCTCCTGGGTGACGTTGTCGAACCCGGTTCGTTTTGGACATCCGGAGAATGATCCGGTGAGCGTCGTCGTCGGCCTCGCCGCTCCGGATGACGAATCTCACATCATCGCACTTTCGACACTTGCCGAGCTTCTCTCCGATGAGCAGCGCCATCAGGCGCTCGTCTCTGCGGAAAGCCCGGCAGCGGTGCACGCCATCATCAGCGACTTTGAGCGATCGACACAAGGAGGCGGAACTTGAAGGTCCTTGCAGTTTGCGGCATGGGGCTGGGCACAGGCCTGATCCTCAAGATGCAGGCCGAGAAGGTGTTTGACAAACTTGGCGTGGACGCCTACGTGGAGGTGGCCGACATCGGGTCGGCCCGCGCGATGGCTCTCACCGCCGAGATGGTCATCACGTCGAGCGAGCTGGCCGAGCAGTTGGGCGACGTGAAAGCCAAAGTGGTCACGATCCGAAACTTCATAGATCTCGACGAAATGACCTCGAAGGTCAAGGCGGCCCTCGAGGAGATGTAGCCGATCTTAGGGGAGAGAGGTCAGACAGGGCAGTAGCAGCGGGCGGGTTCACGGGGAGGACTCGCGCCGCTGAGGGAGACGTCGGACTACACGGGCAGTGCCCGAGGAAAGAGGTTGGGTCTGATGAATGTAATTGTCGGAATCGTTGAGTTCATCGTCAACGAAATCCTCAGTAAACCCTTCTACCTTGTTGGGTTGATGACAGCGGTCGGTTTGATCGCGCTGAAGAAGTCGCTGGGCGACGTGATCGGCGGCACCCTAAAGGCGACGATGGGATTCCTGATCCTGGTCGTGGGTGCCGTGACAGTGATCAACGCACTGGACCCACTCGGCAAGCTCATCCTGAGTGTTACAGGTGCGCAGGGTGTGGTTCCCACCAACGAGGCAATCGTCGCGATTGCCGCAGAGAAGTATGGCGCCGTCGTGGCGTGGCTCATGGCAACGGGTTTCATCATGAACCTTGTGATCGCAAAAACCATAAAGCTGCACTACGTATTCCTGACGGGCCATCACATCTTCTTCATGGCCACGATGCTGGCCGTGATCCTGCAGACGGATGCCGTGGGCATGACCGCAACACAGGCGGTGATCGTTGGTGCAATCCTGCTGGGCACGATCATGGTCGTGATGCCGGCGTTCGCACAGCCATGGATGAAGAAGGTCACCGGCGGACAGGCGTTCGCCATGGGCCACTTCGGGTCTCTTGGGTATATCACCGCCGGGCTGATAGGGCAGGCAGTCGGAAAGGGCAGCAAAAGCACCGAGGAAATGAACCTGCCGAAGAGCCTGCGGTTCATGCGAGAGCCGATGGTGGCAACGGCAGTCTCGATGCTGGTCATCTACCTGGGATTCGCAATCGTATACCTGTTCCAGGTGGGTGTAGAGCAGGCAACGTCGGTCATCGGTGGCACGAACGCTTCGTCCTACCTGATGGCGAACGTGCTCCTCGCTCTGAACTTCGGTGTCGGCGTCGCCGTGATCCTCTACGGTGTGCGGACGATCCTTGCCGAGATCGTTCCTGCGTTCGCAGGTATCTCGGAGCGGGTCATCCCGGGAGCACTCCCGGCACTCGACTGCCCCGTGGCCTTCCCCTTCGCGCCGAATGCGGTGCTCGTCGGCTTCTTGGCCAGCGTGGTTGGGGGACTGCTCAGTCTCGGGTTGATCAGCATTTGGCTGGGTTCCGCTCTCGGGCTCGCCCTGATCCTGCCCGGCATGGTCCCGCACTTCTTCACCGGAGGCACCGCGGGCGTGTTCGGCAACTCGACGGGCGGCCGCCTTGGAGCGATTCTCGGAGGTATGGCAAACGGTGTGCTGATCACGTTCCTTCCGGCGTTCCTGCTGTTCGTGATGGGTTCTCTGGGCTTTGCGAACACCACGTTCGGGGATGCAGACTTCGGTTGGTTCGGCATCGTCGTCGGTAATGTGGCCAAGCTTGGGCCCATTGCGGGAACGGTTGGTCTGGGCATCGTTGTAGCCCTGCTGCTGTGGTTCGCACGGAAGTTCCAGGAGCGGTACGTGGACTCCGACTGGGTTCCCGGCGGAGTTGACGAAGAACAAGCCGCCTGACGCAGCTTCGAATCGAGATGGGGCCGACCCTCGGGTCGGCCCCATCTTTGCGCATCGGTGGGAAGCGGCGACGTCCTTGTCGTGGCTGGATGCCGTGGTGTCGGCGGTGTGTCATACCCTGGCACTCCCCAAAACTGTAAGAACATGGGTGTATGGTGAGAGGCGACGTGGCCTCCGCCTCGCTGCTGGGAGACGCCGGCACCGCCAGGGGAAACACCGTCTGGGCGGATGCCATGGCGGCGATCATCGCCGACACGTCCAATGACTTCTACTACGGGTCGGACAACGATTGGCGTGCGCTGAACCTTGGGGGCGCAATCCGCGCACTGGTGGGCACGGGCTACGGCAGGGTGTACCAGGACGGTGTCACGGCGATGCTGTCGGATCTCATTTCGATGATCGACGCTGATGGCAGCATCGGCGGCTGGGTGCAGGACACGGCCTATGCGGTGCCGGCGTTCAATTCCGTCGGCAGAGACTCCAGGGCGTACGCGAACGATCTCGGCCGCTGGCTGGCCACCCAGCAGACCGCCGATGGCGGATGGCTGGAGGCAGGCGATGAGTACCCGGAAGTTGATGGAGAGGCGCTGAGGGCGTTGGCGTCGACGATCGGGAGGCACCACATGACGGGTGGGTTTGCATACGGCCAGATGGGTTCACACTCCTGGAAGCATCGGGCGAACGCTCCGGCGGTGGCGTTCACGGGATAGGTCGACAGATAACAGGACTCGATGCAGCAGCAGAGAGCCGGCCGCCATGGCCGGCTCCTTTGTTGACAGGTCGGTCGCGTTCGTTTCGGTCATCGAGCGTCCGTATCTGGACCCTGACGTTCAGAGGGCAAAGACCAACAGGGAGGTTGAGTCTCAAGGTCCGGGGTGACCAGCCGATGAATAGCTGAAGATACTACGGAGCCGTCGGTGAATGTAAACACATATCGGAGTCCCGGTGGGAGTCTCGTGCCAAAGGACGAGTTTGCCGGGCTTGTGCGCGAAGTGGTGGCAGGCTCCGGTGTGACGATGGTGTTTCAGCCAATCTTTGACCTTCGGGAACGTCGGGATGGCGGCAGGAGCCCGGTCGGGGTGGAGGCATTGGCCCGATTCGGGATTGCCGGATCTCCGCAGCTCGTGTTCGATGCTGCTTTACGGATGGGCCATGGTGTCGATGTCGAGATCGCGACACTGCGCTCAGCCCTGGCGTATCTGGACCGGTTGCCGGCAGGAATGTTCTTGAGTGTGAACGTGTCTGCGGGCGCGTTGGCGTCGGGCCGGGTTGGAGAAGCAATCCCGGCGCAGGTGGCCGAGCGCGTCGTTTTGGACCTGGTGGCCGGTGACCGGGCGGCCGATGCGTGCGACGAAGCCGGGTTCGACCGTTTGGTGGAGGCGATATCTCAGGTGCGCCGGGCTGGAGTGCGGGTGGCGTTGGACGACGTTGCCGTGGCGCCGGAGATCGTCTCGGATCTGATGCTGTTGCCGTTTGACATCCTCAAGTTGGATCAGGCGATCGTCGCCGGTATCGACACCGATGTCACCAAACAGGTGTCGGCAAGGGCAATCGTGAATCTTGCCGAGACGCTGGGAGTGCCGGTGATGGCCGAAGCAATTGAGAGCGAGAAGGAAGCCGCGACGCTGGTTGAACAGGGCGTGCTGTTCGGTCAGGGGTTCCATCTCGGTAGGCCCGCCATATTCGGCGCGTGGGCCGAAGCGCAGTCAACGGCGCCAAGCGAACCGCTGCGGTGGGCGGCCGCGGAGAACGGGGCCGGTGAATCGAACGGCGAACTCTCGCGAGAAGGGCTACTGGGGTGCGCTTTGGAGCGCGCTCCAGTGGTGGTGTGGGCGATCGACGCCGACGGCGTATTCACATTGGCGGAAGGCGGCGCTTTCGCCGCGTTGGACGTTGAGCCGGGTGAGGTCGTCGGGCGTTCGGTGTTCGAGTTGTATGCGGGGAACGCGAGCGTATTGGAACCGACCCGTGCGGCGCTTCGCGGCGAAGCGTCCGAGTCGGTCATGCGTGTCGGCTCGTTGGTGTTCGGTGCGTCGTATGCGCCGCTGCGAGACGCCGAAGGCCAGGTGATAGGGGCATCCGGGGTGGCCGCGAACATCACCGATGCGGTGCAGGCCCGCCAGGACGCCAATCGCAGTGAAGCACGACGTCTCGCGCTGTTTGAGACGGCACCGATCGGGATCTGGGTCGGGAGCGCCGATGGTCGACTCATCGAAGCGAACGATCGCTATCTGGACATGTTCGATTTCACTTCGAAGCAAGAGGCGCTCTCTTTCGATTTGGTCCGGCTCTGGCCATCACCAGGTGATCGTGATCGGTTTCGGGATCGACTCCGCAAAGAAGGCGTGATCCGCGGCTTCGAGACGAAACTGGTGAGCAACACGGGACGTCCCATCCTCGCGCGAGTATCGGCACGGTACCTCGCGGAAGTAGATGAGATGGAAGGCATGGTCCAGGACATCACCACAGAGGCCGCGGCCCATGCCGCGGTTGCCGATTCCGAACGACGGTTCCGCACCCTGTTCGAATCGGCACCGATCGCGCTGCAGGTGGAGGACTTCACCGATGTCGTCGCCTGGCTCGACGGTCTCGACGTTGCCCCGGAGGGCCTCGCCGGTTACTTCGCTGCACACCCCGAGAAGATCACAGAGGGGTTGGGCTTCATCAAGGTGTTGAACGCGAACCCCGCCGCCGTGCAACTGTTCGGTCTCGAGCAATCGGGGCTGCTCGGGCCACTGTCAGAACGTTCATCACTTCCTGTGTTCCCAGACCCTGAAGCAGTCACCTTGTGCAGTATCGCCAACAGAGTCGTGACATTCGAACGGGGAGTCAGGGTCGAGATCTCCGGAAAAGGCATTGTCGATCTTCAGATTCGCTGGATGGCCCCGGACTGGGACGGAACACCCGACTACTCGCAGGTAATCGCCGCATTCGTCGACGTGACGAGTCTGGTGGAAGCGACACGGCGTGCTGAAGAGCTCGCCGAGATCAAGAGTCGTCTCATGGCGTCCGTGTCACACGAACTCCGTACCCCTCTGGCTGCCGTCGTCGGCTTCGCCGACCTTCTCGAAGGCGGACAGTCTTCACTCTCCGAATCAGAAACTACCGAAGCGATTCGTCTCATCGCGTCGACCAGCCGGCAGATGGGAGGGATCATCGAAGACCTCGTCACGTCTGCAAGAACGGACGTTGGAACCCTGGCAATCGCGCCGATGATGGTCAACTTGACCGACGAGATCATCGCCGCGTTGTCCACCTGTGACCTGCAGAACCGGAAGGTGGACTTGCCGACGACAAAGACGCGAGCGTGGACCGACAAGGGCCGCACACGTCAGATCATCCGCAATCTCATCACGAACGCAGTCCGGCACGGATTGGGCGATATCCGCATCGAGACATCCGCCAGCGGCGATCGAGCCACCCTGCGCGTGATCGATCACGGCAATGGAGTCCCCGCCGATGACACCGACAAGATTTTCGATCTGTACTGGAGTGGTCACGACGCTCCTGGACACACGAACGCACTCGGAATCGGCCTCAGCCTGTCGCGAACACTCGCCCAACTTATGAGAGGCGACCTCATCTACCGGCGGAAGAACGGCGAAACCATCTTCGAACTCACCCTTCCAACCTCACCGGCACCCCAACACTGAGCCGTCGCGGGCTCGGTGGGGAGGTGATGCAGCCGGGACGGAGCCCATACGCACTGGTCGTCTCCGATCTGTAGTGTCGGACGCAGGACACCATGTGCCGCGACACTCCTGGTCACGTAGCCGGTCGGTATGAGTCGGTCGCCACCGCCGGGCAGGCGAGCCGTGCCCGCCGCCTATCGGACCGCACGTCTGGTTTGTGGCGTTCGCTGACACTCCTTCTGTTCCTCGGGGGTGCCAATTGGCGCCGGTTGGTGTCCTGGCCCAGGAGAGCGACCCATGCCCGAAGGGTTTCCACTTCGAGCGGATGAGCGGGACCGGCTGTGTTCAGGATCTGAACACGTTCCCCGAATACGGGCATCCCGGCTACACCGGGAGCCCGGTCTGTGATCTCGGGGCAGCCGTCACCGAGTGGAGAGAGGTCAGGGGAGAAGTGCCGGGTCAACCCGGCGCGGGTGCGTTTGCGTTCCTCTGCTACTGCGACACGAGCCTCGATCGGAACCCGGACTCGACCGATCTGGCCAGGTGCCCCAACGTTGCACAGTTGGTGGAAGACTCGCGCATCGAGCGGGGATTTGTCGAACCCACCACAACCACGGCCCAAGAGACGGCGACCACCGAGCCGGCATCGGAACCAACTTCCACGACGGCGACCGTGACCTCCACGACGGCACCGGCCATCCCCTCGGAACCGTCCGAGCCGGCGGGGGGCGTTCCGGGATCGGCGGCTGCGGTGGCTCTTGTGACCGTTGCCGGTGTGATGGGTCAGGCCGTTCGCGCCGGTGTCGTGCGCGGCAAAGCCGGGGAGCTGGTCGCCAAGGGTGACGCGCTCCCCAAGGATGTGCGCGACAAGATCGACAACCGCAAGAAGGAGCTGCGCACCCGCCTGAGGCAGAGGTACCAGGAGGCCCTGCAACGACTCCGCCGGCACCGTATCGTGCGCCGTCCCGGTGAGATCGTGGAGCGTGGAGAGCGTCGCTTTCGGGAGGCTCAGGCTCGGCTCGACCGCAGATCTCGGCGCGTCGAGGAACGTCTCAGGAAACGTGGCAGAGAGACGATCGACCGCATCGGACGGAGCCGGATCGTGCGTCGTGGTCGTGATCTCTTCGACAAAGGTGCCCGTGGTCTTGCACGGCTGCGAGCGGACTACCAGGCAGCGCAGGGACTGCACACCATCCTGACAGACAGGCGACGTCTTCAACAGGAGGTGGACCGGGGAATCGAGCGGGCGGTTCACCGAAGACTGGTGGGTTCCGGTGTGTCGCCACTGCTCGTAACCGGGCTCGGAGGAGAGCGAGCGATCGGCAATTCGGTCAAGCGGTTCTTTCGCGATCCTCGGCGTGAGTTTCGGCGGGTTGGTCGGACACTCAGGAGTCCGCGCAACGTTGTGAAAGAAGTCGGACGGGGAGTGCGTCGAGTTGGCAGATCCATCGACAAGAGCCCACCTGCCCAAGCTTCCCGCTTCATCTTCGGGCGTCGCGGTCTCGGGAGGCTCTTCAGGCGGAGAAGGAGGCACCGATGACAGTGCTGTGGACGTTCATCGGAGTTGCCGCATTGTTCGTCGTCGTGGCCGAGTTACTCGAAGCGTGCCTCGGCGGTCTACATCGTGAGGTGGTGCGTCCAAAAGGCGACGGTCTCCGCACCATGGCGTCGATCATCGCGCTGGTAGTGCTCCTGATCATGCTCGGTGCCCCGCTGTCCCTGGAACAGTCGGCCATCTTGGTGATCGTCGGGACCCTTGCGGGCTATGCAGTGATGGTGCACCGGGGGTTCATCGTCGACATGGGATCGGCGGTCGTCCATCGCTGGAACGGGCTACTTGGGTTGTGGGGCCTGTCGGGGGCTCTCGTGATCGTCGGATCGATGTGGTTGGGAGACCGGATCGCCGGTGTAGGACTGATCGGCCTGCTTCTGGCTACCGCTGCGGCGATAGGCCGATACGCAGCGCTCTGGAGGATGGCCATCAGTGCCGAAGCGACGTTGGTGGCACAAGCACTCGTTCTCGGTGAACGGTCATGCCCGAATTGTGGAGTGGTCATGGATCCCGCCATCCGATCGTGTCCGGCATGTGGGGCGGATGCAGGACGATTCTGCACTTCGTGCGGCCTGTCGGTGTTGGGGAGGGATCGATTCTGTAGTTCATGTGGCACGCTGATCGCTCCTCCGCTCCCCGATCCGCTACCCGGGCAGATCGCTCAACGATTCTGCATCACGTGCGGCTCTCCGATCGGCATGGCGACGCTCTTCTGTGACCGATGCTCGATGGAGGAGCCTGCGCCGTGTCCGTTGTGCGGAACGGCACTGTTCCCAGCGGATGGGGCCTGTTCGTTGTGTGGACTCCACCCCGATGAGGTGGATGGCGCCACGGTCAGGTCGATCGTTGCTGCCTCGACGCCTGCCGTAGTGACGGAGTGACATCAACAGGTGATCATCTCGCAGTTGTGCCGCCATTCACTCCCCGATGCTCCACTGAGATTGTTGGCGGCTGACCGATCCGCCTTGTGATTGTGCCGTGTCGGCACGTGCGGGCACCCAAGCGGTGTGCTCATTGCCGTGCTACCACCCTTCCCAGTCGGTAGGTCGCAGTGAGGTGACTGATGCTGCTTCAACACTGAGCATTGTGAGGTGTGACCGCATCGAGTACGAGGACATGAATGAGCAGGCGCCGATGCCAGAGTTGAAGAGGATGATTGACGCATGACTCCTCAGTGCGATGGGGAACGACGCGCCCGGTAAGGTCCTCGATGATGCAGACCGACGGTGATGAGCAGGCGACATCGAAGTCCGGTGACAGGCACTCGATCGGGCTCGTCGGTGCCGTGGCAATCGGGATCGGCGGGATGGTCGGCGGCGGGATCTTCGCGGTGCTCGGCGTCGCGGCGACCGACGCGGGCGGTGCCACACCGTTGGCGTTCCTGGTCGGTGGACTCATCAGCGTTCTCACAGCCATCAGCTACAGCAAGCTCTCGGTTGCCTATCCGAGCGCAGGCGGCACCGTTGCCTTCGTCGACCGAATCTTCGGTATCAACGAGCTCACGGGCAGTCTCAATGTGGTGCTGTGGGCCGGGTACGTGGCGACCACTGCCTTGTACGCATCGGCCTTCGGGCATTACTCCGCCACGCTGTTCCCAGGCGGCACCGACCCCACTGTCCTTCTACTCCGCGGGCTGATCTTCGCGGGGATTCTCCTGCCATGGTTGATCAACCTGTCGAACGCAGGACTCGTCGCCAGGACCGAGGGGGCGATCGTGATAATCAAGTTGATCATCTTGGGTGTCGTGATCGCGGCCGGCGTCCCGGCTGTCTCTCCCACGAAGCTCGCGCCCTCGTCGTGGCCGTCACTGATGGCAGTCGTGGCAGCGGGAATGCTGATCTTCGTTGCCTATGAAGGGTTCGAGTTGATCGCCAATGCGTCGGCCGACGTTCGGGACCGCAGTCGCACATTACCGCGAGCATTCGCTCTTGCCGTCGGGATCGTCATCGTCCTCTACGTGCTGGTCTCAGCAGTGGTGGTGGGGTCGTTGACGCCTGCACAGATCAGCAAATCGGCCGATTTCGCTCTCGCGCAGGCCGCTTCCGCCACGCTGGGATCGATCGGATTCAGGCTCGTTGCCGTCGCCGCGATACTCGCGACACTGTCCGCCATCAACGCCACGCTCTATGGGGCGGCGCGCCTCAGCTACACCATCGCGAGCGTGGGTGAACTGCCCGACCGATTTGAACGCCTCAAGTGGAACGAGCCGATCGGGCTGCACATCACCGCCGGCGCCGGGCTTGCGATTGCCGTTGGCCTTCCACTGACCAGCATCTCCGCCTTGGCGAGCGCCATCTTCCTCATTGTCTTCACCGTCACCAACGCCGCGGCGTTTCGTGTCGGACGGCAAGCCGGCGTCAGGCGGGGACTCGCGGCAGCGGGCGTCATCGGCTGTGCCGGATCTCTCGTGGTGCTGCTCGTCAGATCGGGAAGACACGATCCGGCGGCGCTTCTTACGCTGTTCAGCCTCTTGGCGCTGGCCCTCGGTGCCGAGCATCTGATTCTCAAACGTCGACCGCAACGACATAACCGACCGCTCATCAGTATCGACGGCGACTGAAACATCCTCGGGTTTCGGATGCGGATCCGGCGTCGCACTCCGACCCTTCGGCGCTACTCGACGGCGACGGGGTGCGGTTCGACTGGCTGGTCGGTCACGGGGCGGGCAGCTATTCCGCCGGGGTCGGTCGGTGTGGGCTCGAGTCCTTCCGGGTGTGCCGCAGGCGGCCATGCGAAGAGTGGTCGGCGTCAGGGCGGGGACACTTCATCGCACTGGGTTCCTTCCTTCTGAGGCGCGAAACTTCACCAGGTCACATGATTGGTCAGGAAACCGGCGCGCCGAACGCACGTTCGGTTAGGCTACGGATATGGCGAGCGCGGCCACCATTCTGCATGCCGATCTCGACGCCTTCTACGCCTCGGTCGAACAGCTCTTGGATCCGACGCTGCGAGGCAAACCGATCGCTGTCGGAGGCGGCGTCGTCGTGGCGGCTTCTTACGAAGCGAAGGCGTTCGGCGTCCATGGAGGCATGCCCTGCCGTCGGGCGCGCGAACTCTGCCCGCAGCTCACGATCGTCGGGGGCCGCTTCAAGGAATATCAGCGGCTGGGTGACGCCGTGATCGACGTCTATCGGGATTTCACCCCATTGATCGAACGAATCTCGATCGACGAGGCCTTCATGGATGTGGCTGGGTCGATGCACCTCTTCGGTATACCAAGGGACATCGCGGTCGAAGTCCGCACCCGGGTTCGCGAGGAGATCGGCCTGCCAGTGTCGGTAGGCATCGCTCGTACCAAGCATCTCGCCAAGATCGCCTCGCAAGTTGCCAAGCCGGACGGGCTGCTGCTCGTCGAGCCTGAGAGCGAACTCGCGTTTCTTCATCCACTTCCCGTCGACTTGATGTGGGGGATCGGACCGGTCACCAAGGCGCGTCTGGCCGAACGGGGCATCCGCACAATCGGTGAGCTGGCGGCTGTTCCAGAGAGATCTCTCGACCATCTGTTGGGAAAGGCCGCGAGTGTCAAACTCGGTTCGCTCGCCTGGAACCGGGATCCCCGGGAGATCGAGAGGCACAACAGAGCCGCCTCCGTGGGCGCGCAGTCGGCGCTCGCGCGCGGAAAGGCAACAGAGGAACTGATCGAGCGCACGTTGCGACACCTCGCCGACCGGGTGGCGACTCGCCTTCGTGCCAAACAGCTGGCGGGCCGAACCGTCACAGTGAAGGTGCGATTCGCGAACCTGAAGGCAGTCACCCGCTCGGTCACACTGCCTGCGGCTGTGTCCATCACACCGATCCTCGCGGAGATCGCCGAGGAACTCGTCCACGCGGCCCTGTCCGACCATCCCGACGAAAGACAGATCTCGTTGCTCGCGATCTCGGTCTCTCAGCTCACTCACGAGGCGGCGCTGCAGCTCGAGCTCCCCATTGACGTGGGTGACGGGCGGCTGCAACCGGGCACCGAGGAAGGCTCGGAACGCTGGGCGCTGGATCGCGCCGTCGACAGTGTGCGTGACCGGTTTGGGCGCACGTCGGTTGGCTATGCGTCGGTGATCCTCGACGAATTGGGTTCTGTGCCCGACGAGTTCCGGGAGCTGGCAGAACACTGACATCCTGAACCCTGGGCTCGTAGGTACCCCAGGGGTACCCGTGAGCCCAGGGTTCAGAGTTACGCGAGCTTGGCCAAGCGGTCGGAGATGATGTGAGTGGCCTCGGTCATGATGTGATCGATGAGTTCTTGCACGGTCGGGATGTCGTGGATCAAGCCGATGACCTGACCGACGGCCAGGGTCCCTTCATCGACGTTGCCTTTCTCGACGACCTCTTCAAGACCCCTGCGACCGGACACGTAGGAGACGATGTCCTGGATCGTCGCGTGACCGGTCGATTCGATCTCGATCACCTTCTCCGCCGTCTTGTTGCGGAGGACACGCTCGGTGTTGCGAAGTGTTCGCATGATCAGGGCGGTGTCGGTCTCGTTGTGATCGAGGATCGCCTGCTTCACCGCCTCGTGGACGGGGGCCTCCTTGGTCGCGACGAACCGCGTTCCCATGTTCATCCCGTCCGCGCCCAGGGCCAGCGCCGCGACGAGTCCTCGGCCGTCGCCGAAACCTCCCGAGGCCACGATCGGGATGTCGAGAGCGTCGACCGTTACCGGAAGCAGCACCAGCGACGTGACGTCGTCCTCGCCCGGATGCCCCGCGCATTCAAAGCCGTCGATCGACACCGCATCGCAGCCAATCGCCTGGGCTTTGAGCGCGTGACGAACCGACGTGCACTTGTGGATTACCTTCATGCCGGCGGCCTTCATGTGGGGCATGTACGGTTCCGGATTACGACCGGCCGTCTCGATGAACTCGATACCTTCTTCCGCGCACACTTGGAGGTAGGCGGGATAGTCGGGCTGGCGCAGTGATGGCAGGAACGTGAGGTTGATCCCGAACGGCTTGTCGGTCATGTCCCTGCACTTGCGGATCTCGTTACGCAGACCGTCTGGAGTCTCATGGCTGAGGGCAGTCATGAAGCCCATGGCTCCGGCGTTGGCGACTGCAGAGGTGAGTTCTGCGGTGGCGATCCACATGAGGCCGCCCTGGACGATCGGGTGCTCGATCCCGAACAGATCCGTGATTCTGGTCTTCATTCCCGACTCCCTTCGATTGTCCACAGCGTAGATCCATTCAGCGGGGCAGGGCACGTCGTTGTGCAGCGAACCGGGGTCTGCGTTGCCTGATAACGTGTGATCGATCAAAAGGAGTCGCTATGACAGATGGAGCGTCGCTCGTCGACGAGCGTGTCGCGGAACTCTTGTCCGGGTTCGACCCGGACATGGATCCCAAGGAGTTCTGGGGAAGACAGTACGACCTGGGCCTCGCGTGGGTCCACTTCAAGGAGGGGTTTGGCGGTCTCGGAGTCAAACCCAAGTACCAATCCGTCGTGCAGGATCGTCTCGAAGCGGCCGGTGCATCGGTCGAGAATCGTGAGCTGAACCTCCTCGGCATCGGCATGGGCGCCGGCGTTCTCGCCGCACACGGGACGGAGGAGCAGCAGCGTCGCTGGCTGCGTCCCATGTTCACGACCGAGGAGATCTGGTGTCAGCTCTTCAGCGAGCCGGGTGCCGGTTCAGACCTCGCGGGTCTGTCGACGAAGGCCTATCGGGACGGGGACGAATGGATCGTCAACGGCCAGAAGGTGTGGACGACGCTCGCTCATGTCGCCAAGTGGGGGATGCTTCCGGTGCGCACCGATCCGGAAGCGCCAAAACATCGGGGCATCACGT
Organism: Gammaproteobacteria bacterium; assembly: GCA_011682695.1. NCBI lineage: Bacteria > Pseudomonadati > Pseudomonadota > Gammaproteobacteria > Gammaproteobacteria bacterium. The sequence continues at coordinate 55,756 of JAACED010000014.1, read as the reverse complement.
ATTTCATTGTCGACATGAAGGCCGAAGGTGTCGACGTACGCCCCCTGTACCAGATCACCGGTGAGGCCGAGTTCAACGAGGTGTTCTTCGACGACGTGCGAATTCCGGACGATCAGCGCATCGATGCGGTCGGTGCAGGCTGGCGTGTGGCGATGACGACACTCATGAACGAGAGGGTCGCGATCGGCGGCAAGACCTTCCCAAGGGGATCGGGGGCGATCGAGAATGCCGTCGAAACCTGGCGGGAGTACGGGCTCGACGATCCGGTCCTGCGCGACGAGTTGGCGAGATTGTGGGCCGAATCGGAGGCGTTGCGCCTGACCACGATGCGCGCGGCAGAAATGAGAAAAGTCGGTGTTCCCGGTCCGGAAGGTTCTACCGGCAAGCTCGCATGGGCCGATCTCAACAAGGTGATCACCTCGTTCACGATGGACATGATGGGCTGGGACGGTACTTTGTTCCCCGGTGGCTATCAGAAGGTTCGGCCCGTATCGATTGGTGATCCGAAAGCGAGACAGAAGCAATACCTGCGTTCACGCGCCAATTCGATCGAAGGAGGGACGTCGGAGATCTTGCGCAACATCCTCGGAGAGAGAGTGCTCGGCCTTCCGGGCGAGCCGCGGGTCGACAAAGATGTGCCCTGGAAGGACGTTCGCCGTGGCTGAGATGACCTTTGCACTCACACAAGAGCAGCAGATGCTGCAAGAGACGACTCGGCAATTCCTCGAGGACCGTGCGGATTCAAAGATCGTCCGCGATCTGATGGAGAGTCCAGATGGTTTCGACAGCGACTTGTGGAAGGCAGGCGCAGAACTCGGATGGCACAGCCTGGCCATCCCCGAAGAATACGGTGGCGTCGGATATGGGTTCGCCGAGACGAGCATCGTCATCGAGGAGCTCGGCAGGGCTCTGTTCCCGGGACCGTTCCTTCCGACCGTTGTGATGGCGGCCAACGCGATCCTGCTCGCCGGTTCGGAAGAGCAGAAGCAGGAGCTCCTGCCAGATGTAGCTGCGGGAGAGACCATCATGACGATGGCGCTGTTTGAGGGATCGCACGGTGCCGGACCGAGAGACATCGCGATGCGAGCGACGGCCGCCGAGGGCGGCTGGGTGCTCGACGGAGTCAAACGATATGTGCTGTATGGCAATATCGCCGACACGCTCATCGTGGCTGCCCAGACAGATGGCGGTCTCAGCCTTTTCCTCGTTCCTGGTGACGCGGACGGTCTGAGTGTGACCGTTGTACCGACACTCGACGCGACGCGTCGTGAGACCGACGTGTCCTTCGACCATGTCGTCGTGAAAGAGCTCCTCGGCGAAGAAGGGTCGGCGGAGCCGGTGATCGAGCGGGTTCTGTTGCTCGCCAACATCGCGCTTGCCGTCGAGCAGATTGGGGGAGCGCAGTGGTGTCTCGAAACGGCCGTCGAGCACGCCAAGACCCGTTTCCAGTTCGGCCGGGCAATCGGGTCGTTTCAAGCGATCAAACACAAGTGTGCCGACATGCTGGTCGCGGTGGAGCACGGGAAGTCCGCCGCATACTGGGCGGCGCGCAACGTGGACGATGAAGCCGAAACGAGGATCGCGTCGCCGATGGCGAAGGCGGTCTGCTCGGATGCCTACGTCTCAGCGGCCGGAGAGACTATCCAGATCCTCGGCGGAACGGGCTTCACGTGGGAGCACGACATCCATCTGTATCTGAAGAGGGCCAAATCCACGTCGCTCATGTTCGGCGGAGTCCGGCACCAGCGCCGGCTTTTGGCCGACGCGCTCGGCTTCTGAGCAAATCCGCCCCCGGCGATGTCGGTGTGGGGATGGGCGGCTGTGCACGCCATTCGTGAGGCCGGAGATTCCGTCGGTACCTGTGTGGTACCGACGGAATCGAGAAGCCGGCAGTGGTGCACGGTCGCCGAGACGCATGCCACACATTTCTCGGCGGGCTCGGAGGAGTTCTCGTCTCAGTCGAGTTGGCCGTGTGTGCGCTTGAACGCCTTGATGCCGGCGGTGATCGATCCGTAGATGTGGTCTTCGCCGATTGCATCGAGCACGCCGCTGGACCGCATCACGTCCTTGACGGGATCGCGGACACGAGCGAAACACAGTGACACTTGACGACGCTTCAGTTCGTCGTGCAGCTCGAGGAGTCGTTCGGCTGCGGTGGAGTCCAAGCCGTTGATGCCTTCGGCATCGACGAGGACCGTGTCGACGTCGCCTTCGGAGGCCAGACGCTCAACCTCGTCTACGAAGTAGGCGGCATTCGTGAAGATCAACGGGGCCTCGAAACGGAACACGACGAGTCCCGGGACGGTCTTGCCCTCCGGGTGCAGCGAGAGGTCCTGGAAGACGTGACCGGCGGTCTTGCCCAGGGTGACCGCTCGGGGGCGGCTGGCGCTGCGGATGAGGAGGAGCAGGTCGAGGGTGATTCCTGCCCCGATTCCGGGAAGCACGCCCAGCAAGAGGACTCCGAACATGGAAACGAAGGCGAGCAGGAATTCCGAGTGGCTGATACGCCAGAGTCTCCGGAAGTACGCGGGATCCGCAAGGGTGAACATCGCCTCGATGACGACAGCGGCAAGGGCCGCGTCGGGCAGATGCGCGAAGACCGGCATGAGGTACAGCAGCGTCAGGACGACGAGGCCCGCTGTGATGACAAACCCGAGTTGTGTCTTGGCTTTCGCGGCGAGTGCCACCGAGGTCTTGGAGAAGCTCCCGACGGCGACGAAACCTCCGCTGAGGCCTGCCCCAAGGTTGGCCGGCCCTAGGGCGAGGAGTTCCTGGTTGGGATCGATTGTCTCGCCGGTCTTGGCGGCGGCGGCCTTGGCCGATCCGAGCGTCTCGGCGTAGCCGAGGAGAACGATGGCGAGCGCCCCGGAGAGAAGTGTCCTGTACGCAGAGAAGCCGTCGACGGAGGGCAGACCCAGGCTGGGAAGACCCGCGGCGACGGTTCCGACGGTGGCAACCCCGTGACTTTGGAGGTCGAACAAGGTCACGGCCATGATGGCAACGGCGATGGTCACCAAGGCTGCGGGGACCCGCGGCGCGTGCTTCCTGATCCAGAAGAGCAAGAACAGACTGCCCACGCCAACGATGAGTGTGGCCGCGTTGACCTCGTTCAGGGCACCGAGGATGTTCCAGAACTGCTGGAAGAAGTCACCCCTTGTCGCGGTGAGTCCGATCAGTGTCGGAACCTGACCGATGATGGTGACCAACACGACACCGGCGATGAAGCCCTGCATCACCGGGTGGGAGATGAAGTCTGTGACCCATCCGAGGCGAAGTAGGCCGAACACCAGAAAGAGGATCCCGACCAGGATGGCGAGTGCCGCCGTGAGGGCCACGTAGTCGGCGGTGCCGCTCGCAGCCAGAGATCCAATCGTTGCAGCCGACAGCAGTGCGGTTGCCGAGTCGGGACCGACCACCATGATGCGAGAGCTCCCGAAAATGGCATAGGCGAGCAGCGGCAGGGGGACCGTGTAGAGACCGATGACAGGGTCGACCCCGGCGATGCCGGCATACGCCATGGCTTCCGGTACGAGCACCGCCCACAGCGTGAGTCCAGCGAACAGGTCCGGGCGCAACCACGAGCGCCGGTAGTGAGGCAACCACGCCATGATCGGCAGGTAGCGCTGAAGAGCGCTCGTTCGACGTTCGCTGCTCCGTTCCCGCATACTTCGAGACTAGGAGCCCGCCGAGTAATGCATGGCACACACCTCGACGACCGTGCATCGCTCATCGAGGTACTCCGTACCGCTCGCGAAGCGAGCCTACGACAGGGGACCTCTCAGTCCTCGCTCACTTCGGGTCAGGAGGTGCGCTGGTCGGGTGCGTCGGGATCGATGCCGCATCTGTCGATCGCGTCTTGTGACCTTTCGAAGCCGATAGCAGCAGCCGCTACGTCCGCCCTGCGGTCTTGCATCAATGCCGCCTCGCGATACGAAGTACGAAATACGAAGTACTGGAGAACCGCCAGGACATCGTTCCCATTTGGCAGGATGTGTGTTGTCTCTTTGGGAGGTTGTCGTGGCCGATGGTTTCGGTTCGGTGCAGCCGCGTCGGAGGGGGCACTTCAGCGTGTCGAGGAGAAGCGCCTACTCGATTTCCGGCCGATCGGCCGCTTCGAGACGTTCGACCAGTTGCGCGACGTCCTGGGCCTTCTCGCGAGAACACACGAGGATCGCATCGGGAGTCTCGACGACGACCACATCATCCAGACCGACGATCGCGACGAGACGGCTCTCCGCTCGTATGTACGACCTCGAAGTGTCCAGAGCGAGAACATCTCCGGTCAGGATGTTGTCGTTCTCGTCCCGATCCCCGATATCCCAGAGGGCGGACCACGAGCCGATGTCGCTCCAACCTGCGGCGAGAGGTACGACGACGGCGTCTGCCGTCTGTTCCATCACCGCGTAGTCGATCGAGTCGCCTTCTATTGCTGCAAAAGACTCGAGGTCGATGCGAATCGTTCCGTTGCTTCGAGCGCTGTGCGATGAAGCCGACCGGACGGCGGCGAGCATCTCGGGACGGTGTTTGCCGAGCTCATCGAGGAACCGGGAAGCCCGGAACACGAACATGCCGCTGTTCCACAGGTAGCGGCCTGACGCGATGTAGTTGGCCGCGATCGCGGCGTTGGGCTTCTCGACGAACCTGGCGACCCGGTACGCGTCCCCGATGGAGCCTCCCTGCTCGATGTAGCCGTATCCGGTCTCGGGTGCGGTCGGTACGATCCCAAAGGTGACGAGCCTGCCGGCATCGGCATGGGGGATCGCCCGGGCCATCGCATCGAGGTAGGCGTCGAGGTCTTTGATCACGTGGTCGGCCGGCATGACCAGCAGGATCGGATCGGTGCCATCGGCGGTGGCGTAGAGAGCGGCGAGAGCCGCGGCGGGCGCCGTGTTCCGTCCGACAGGCTCGATGATCAATGTCGCTCCGGGTGCCTGTTCGCGCACGGTGTCTGCCTGGGCGGCGTTTGTCACGATGATCGGGGCCCCGGCAGCTTCAATGGCCTCGGCTCGCTCGACGGTATCTTGGAGCATCGTCTGAGAGCCGGTGAGGGCGGTGAACTGCTTCGGGCTGGTCCGTCGCGACAGTGGCCAGAGACGTGTTCCGGAACCGCCGGCCAGGATCACCGGGATGATTGGACTACTCATTGCGCTACCTCGGCTTCGGTGATGCCTTCTTGGGTTGCGAGCAACTCCACGAGCGTCTCGGCACGCTGGGCATCGACTTCCATGCGCATCATGCCACCCGTGTCCCCATACCGCTGAAAGCTGACATCTTGAGCGGAGGGGTCGATTTTGGTTGCGGTCTTCCAGACTTTCGAGAAACTCGCTGCGTCGTCGAGGATGACCTCGACCGTGACGAGGTTGGTGCCGAGGCGCCGCCGCAGCCAGGCGTCGATGATTCGCAAACCCAAGAGGACCAGGAGCACGACTGCGGTGGCGACGATGGCCAGCAGCAGACTTCCGGCGCCGGCGGCCATTCCGATCGCCGCCACGGTCCACAGTCCTGCTGCCGTAGTGAGGCCTCGAACGGTTGCGCCTTCCTTGAAGATGGCGCCTGCGCCGAGGAAACCGATGCCGGTCACGATCTGTGCGGCGACACGAGCCGGATCGGCCGTCGGGCCGAAGGCGGTGAGCGAAAGGAGCGTGAAGAGAGCCGAGCCCACGCCGACGAGCATGTGGGTGCGGAATCCGGCGGCTTTGAGTTGGACCTCTCGTTCCAACCCGATGGCGCCCGAGAGCAGTGCCGCGACCAGGAGTCGGCCCGCATCAGCGAAGAGGATGAGATCCACGTCACTCTCCTTTGAAGTCTGGTGTACGGCGTTCCATGAGCGCGGCGAGGCCTTCTGCGAAGTCGTTGGAGTTGAGGAACGCCGCGTTCCAGAGGGCCACGTAGTCGAGTGCCTCCTCGATCGACCGGTTCGCGCCGGCGCGCAGCACCTGCTTGATGCCGCGGATCGTAAGCGGTGAGTTGGCGGCGATGGACCCGGCGAGATCCTGTGCGGCTGCGATGAGGGCGGCGCTGTCCGGGTAGACACGGTTGACGAGACCGATGCGTTCGGCCTCGGCCGCAGAGACATCGCGTCCGGTGTAGATGAGCTCGGCGGCGTACCCGGCAGGGATGATCTTGGGAAGGCGCTGCATTGTGCCGACATCCGCGATCATACCGAGCCGGGTCTCACGCACCGAAAACAGGGCGTCTGCGGCGGCGAGGCGAATATCGGCGGCGGTGATGAGGTCCACCCCGGCACCGATGCACGCGCCGTGAATAGCGGCGATGACGGGCAGGGGACTGTCAGCGAGCGCGGTGAACGATCTCTGAAGGCGCTTGATCTCCCGGTAGAGGTCCTGGCGACGCTTGACATCGGTACCGGCCGGGAAGGAGGCCAGAGCGGTGATATCGATCCCGGCGGTGAACGCGCGGCCTCGTCCTGCGATGACGATGGCCCGGGTCTCTCCGTCGTCTCCGACGGCCCGGATGGCCTTGGGGAGGTCGTCCCACATGGGCAGGTTCAGAGCGTTCAGCTTTTCCGGCCGGTTCAGCCAGATCGTTGCAACGTGCTCTTGGCGCTCGATCTCGATAACGTCAGAATCCACAGCAGCAGGTTAGGCGAGAGACAGGAGCCGATGATGCGTTACCGGCAGTTGGGCAAGTGGGGGCTGAAGGTCTCGGAGATCTCGCTGGGCGCATGGACGACCTATGGCGATTCCGTGAAGGACAAGCAGTTGGTCACCGAGATCACCAGGACCGCGTACGACGGCGGTGTGAACTTCTTCGACAACGCCGACGTGTACGCACAGGGAGCCGCCGAGCTGGTCATGGGCGAGGTGCTGTCGGATTTCCCGCGGCACACACTGGTGATGTCATCGAAGGTGTACTGGTCGATGTCCGAGGATGTGAACGATCGGGGTCTGTCCCGCAAGCACGTGAGAGAGTCGATCGTGAAGAGCTTGGCACGGCTTCGCACCGACTATCTGGATTTGTACTTCGCTCACCGCCATGACGATGCGGTGTCCATGGAAGAGATCGTCACCACGTTCAGCGGACTGGTCGACGAAGGCAAGGTGCTGTATTGGGGTACGTCGGAGTGGCCCGCGGCCAGGATCGCCGAGGCGGTCGCGTTCGCTCGTGGGAATGGTCTGCACCCGCCGGCGTGCGAGCAGCCGCAGTACTCGATGCTGTATCGGGAGCGAGTCGAGAGCATGATCCTGCCCGAGGTGAAGGCGGCCGGGATGGGCATGGTCGTGTGGAGTCCGCTGGCCGGCGGAGTGCTGACCGGCAAGTACGACGACGGTTTTCCTGAAGGATCGCGGTATGCCCAGGACGGAGAGTTGAAGGACTGGATGTACACCGAGGAACGGCGAGAGAAGGCCAAGGCGCTGAAGCCGATCGCCGAGGAGGTGGGGCTGACCCGATCCCAACTTGCGCTTGCCTGGGTGCTGCGCCAGCCGTCGCTGACGAGTGCGATCACCGGCGCGACGAAGGTGTCACAGATCAAAGAGAGCCTGGGCGCGAGTGAGGTCGAGATCCCGGCGGAGGTGCTGGAGAAGATCGACGCGATTCTTGGTTGAAGTTTCCTGTCAATGGCAGCGTCGAATAGCGACGCCAGCATTGACGAGAAACCGACTCCCCGTTTCCTCCCCAAGTGAGACTGCAGGGCCGAGGGATTTGGCGGCGGTGTCTGGCCACACAGCGTGGCCCTAGGCTCGATGGTGGACTGATTCGCCGAAGGGGCACGTGCTGATCGCATTGTGGGGACGCGACTCGGGAGGACACCGATGTCCGGTCGATGTCCCACTTTCGTCATCCGTTTGACTGTGCTGGCGCGCGTCCTCTGACAAAGGAGGGCAATCGGGAGATCCGTTTCTTGCGCCGACCGTTCTTTGGGAGAGACACAGGAGGCACAAGATGACACGAGAACCTCGAAACGGCCGCTGGTGGATCATCGGCCTGGTCCTGCTGCTCACACTTGCGCTCATGGCGCCCGCCACAGCAGCACCGAACGGGCACGCCAACCACCATGCGTTTACGAAGACGATCACAGTGGTGAGCACCAACGACTTCCACGGCGCCCTTATTGGAAGAACTCACTCGTGGTCGCACGGCGACGTTGTCGGCGGCGCAGCCGTCCTAGCCGGCTATCTGGACATCGTCCGTGATGAGAATCCAGGTGGATTCTTGTACTTGGACGCTGGCGACGCGATGCAGGGCACGCTGATCTCGAACTACTTCGATGGGGCATCGACAATCGACGTGTTCAACGCCATGGGCGTGGATGCGATGACCATCGGCAACCACGAGTTCGACTGGGGACAGGATGTGCTGGCCGATCGGGAACATCAGGCCCATTTCCCGTTTCTGGCGGCAAACATCTACTACAAGAACACGACGACGCGGCCCTACTGGGCAACACCGTACATCGTCAAGCGGGTCAAAGGTGTCAAGATCGGCATCATCGGGGTTGCCAACCCTGAGACGCCGTCGATCACCAACCCCGTGAATGTCTCCGACCTCGAATTCACGGACCCCGATGGAGCAGTGAACGATCTCATCGAAGACGTCGAGGCTGCAGGGGCGACGATGATCATCGTCAATGCTCATCTCGGGGGATTCTGGCCCGACTTCAAGGAAGGAATCAAAGACCTTGCCTGCAGCCTGGATTCGGACAAGGTCGACTTGATTGTCTCGGGCCACACACACTCGCGTATCGACGACGTGATCTGCGACATCCCGGTGGTGCAGGCCTACTCGTCCGGCACCGCGTTCGCCCGGGTGGATTTCACCGTCGACAAGCGCACAGGCGAAGCGATCAGCTATGAGATGAACTACAAGCCGACGACAACCTTTGAGACCTACTACGGAGCTCCCGCTACCTACGAGCGGTGGGACACCGGGGTGCGGCAGGAGGTCGTGCCGAATGCGGAAGTCGCCGCCATCGTCGCTCGTTACGCGGCGGAGGTCGATGCAATCAAGAATGAAGTCATCGGCGAGACGACGATCGCGATTACTCGTGACTACCGGTACGAGTCGGCGATGGGTGACTGGGTCACTGACATCATGAGGGCATACGATCCGGCGATCGACTTCGCGATGACGAACAGTGGCGGACTTCGTGCCGATATCGATGCTGGGTCGATCACGTTCGGGGAGGTGTTCGAGGCGCTACCGTTCGACAACACGCTCGTGACTGTCGAACTCACGGGTGCCGAAGTGATCCAGGTTCTCGAAGAGGGGATCACCGGGGAGCACGGTGTCGTGCAGGTGTCCGGCCTGCAGTTCACGTTCGACTATGACGATGTCGCCGGGAGTCGGATTGTCGGGGATGTGATCGACCTGTCGACCGGCTCGCCGCTCGGCTCGACGACAACGTACTACGTCGCCGTGAACGACTTCATGGCCAATGGTGGCGACGACTACGCCACGCTGGCCGCGAGCCCGCAGGTGAACAGCTACGTACTGGTACGAGATCTGGTCGTCGACTGGGTGAAGGCCAACTCGCCGTTCACCCCACCGGACCCGACAGTGGAGCAGCGCATTACCGCGCTGGGTACACCGCCGAGCTAGGAGAACATTGCTGGGGAGGTCCTGGCGGCCTCCCCAGCCCCTGCCTGATGACGCAGCGTCGCATCACCTTTTTCGTAGATGACCATCCGTACACACGGTGGTATGGAGCGACGGTCGAGCACGCCGTCATCGCCCACGATCAGCGGATCCTCTCCGACATTCGAGAGGGTCGGGCATGGGTGGTCGACGCTCGTGGTGACCGTGTCGGCCTCGGTGGCACGCTGGAGAACGGCGTCCACCTCTACGTCCGGCATGAGCCGGATCGCCTCATCTGACCAGCACGTCACGAGAGGGGCGGGCTCTCCGGGCCCCGCCCCCCGTTTGTTTCCTGTCAATGGCAGCGTCGGATAGCGACGCCAGCATTGACGAGAAACTGGCTAATTGATGCCCTCGGGGCGGAACAGGTCGTCGTGGACCCGCAGCGCGTACCGGTCGGTCATCCCGGACACGTAGTCGATCGCTCGCTCCACGGCGCCGGCATCGTCGAGGCGGTAGGTGTCGGGCACCTCCTCCGGGTGCTCGATGAAATGATCGACCAGGTTCCTGATCACGGCGATGGCACGTTCCTGCTGTGGACGTGAGGCCGGTCGCAGGTACACCCGTTCGAACATGAAGTCGCGTAGCACCTGCATGGTCTCGGCGACCGTGGGTTCCATCACCACCGAATCTTGACGGAGTGACTCGTCGACGACCGCGGCGATCATCGTGTTGATCCAATCCGATCCCGGCTCGCCGAACACTCTGAGTGCCCGGGTGGGAAGATCCCGGCGGCTGATCACTCCGGCACGCAGGGCGTCGTCGACGTCGTGAGTGAGGTAGGCGATCCGGTCGGCAAACCGACAGAGGTGACCTTCGGGCGTTGCAGGGCCCGGGCCTACCTTCCACGAGTGCGCGCGGATCCCATCGAGCACCTCCCATGACAGGTTCACCGGCTCCAGCACACGAAGCACTCTGATGCTCTGTTCCGAGTGCAACCATTCGCCTTCCACGTAGGGGGACAGGGCCTCCTCTCCGGTGTGCCCGAACGGTGAGTGCCCGACGTCGTGACCGAGGCAGATCGCCTCGGTCAACTCCTCGTTCAACCCCAGGTCGGCGGCCATCGCTCGACCGACCTGGGTCACCTGCAGCGTATGGGTGAGGCGCGTGACGTAGTGGTCTCCCTCGGGGTTGATGAACACCTGCGTCTTGTGTTTGAGGCGCCGGAACGCCTTGGTGTGCAAGATCCGGTCCCGGTCACGTTCGAACGCGGTGCGGTATGTGTCGGGCTTCTCGGGATGCTCGCGCCCTTGGGACTCTGTCGATTTCGTCGCGGCGGGTGCCAGGAGATCGCGTTCCTGCTGCTCCCGCACTTCACGAGTGCGGCGGATCATGGCGCTCATGGCATCAAGGTTAGAGGCCATCTCTCTGGTTCCTGTCAATGGCAGCGTCGGATAGCGACGCCAGCATTGACGAGAACGCGTTCTGCTCTCCCACGGAGGTCGCAGGTATTTGGCGGCGGTGTCTGCCCACGCAGCGTGGCCGACCGTCGGCTAAACTCGATCGTGGACTGATTCGCTGAAGGGGCACGTGCTGATCGCATTGTGGAGACGCGACTCGGGAGGATATCGACGTTCAGTCGATATCCCACTTTCGTCATGTTCTTGACCGTGTCGGCGCGCGCCCTCTGAGACAGGAGGGCAGTGTGAAACGCAAGAGATGGACCGTACTGGCGATCTTCGCGATGGTGGTGGCACTGTTGCCTCTCAGCGCAGCGCCGGCGGGGGCGGCAGGGACTCCAGGCCTCGACATCACCGGTGTTGTTGATGGGCCGTTGACTGGTGGAGTGCCAAAGATGGTCGAGTTCCGTGCCATCAACGATATTCCCGACTTGAGCATCTACGGATTCGGTTCGGCGAACAACGGAGGGGGCAGCGACGGTGAGGAATTCACGTTCCCTGCGGTTTCAGTGGTCGCAGGGGAGTATGTCTGTGTAGCGAGTGAAGTCCCCGGCTTCAACTCATTCTTTGGTTTTGATCCCGACTTCACCAGCAGCACGGCATTCATCAACGGGGATGATGCCATTGAGTTGTTCATGGATGGCGGAGTCATTGACGTGTTTGGCGACATCAATGTCGATGGCACCGGTGAGCCCTGGGAATACCTCGACGGCTGGGCCCATCGCATCGATGGTACAGGTCCTGACGGAAGCACATTCGTGCTTGGGAATTGGACGGTTAGCGGACCCAACGCATTGGACGGGGAGACAACCAACGCAACTGCCGGGAGTCCGTATCCCATCGGATGCGACGGACCTGCAGGGCCGGTGCCCGCTCCGGACGTCACGAATACGATCTACGAGATTCAGTACACGACCGGTGATGCCTCGCCGCTGGCCGGTCAAGCGGTGGTGACCGAGGGCGTCGTCACCGCCGTGTTCGGCAACGGGGTCTTCATCCAGGACGGAACGGGACCGTTCAGCGGACTGTATCTCTACAACCCGAGTCCGATCCCTGTCGTCGGCAACGTCGTTCGAGTCCAGGGCGTAGTTGAGGAGTACTACGGCAAGACGGAGATCGACGGTGGCACACTCTGGAACATGGGTCCCGGGACGTTTCCGGCGCCCGAAGTGCTGGCCACCGGTGATATCGCCGATGAACAGTGGGAGTCCGTTTTCGTCCGTGCCGAGAGTGCGACGGTCATCGATCCTGATCTTGGATACGGCGAATGGTCGGTCGACGATGGCAGCGGGCCGGTGCGAGTCGACGATCTCGGCTCATACGGATACGTACCGTATGCCGGCGATCCGGTGACTTTTGTGCAAGGACCCCTCGACTATGCATTCAGCAACTTCAAGATCGAGCCACGTGACGACGGGGACCTCTTCGTCGATCTGAGTGCCTGCGGTCTCCGCTACACACCGATCTACGACATCCAGGGCAGTGGTGAAGACAGCCCGGTCGAATACCAGACCGTTTGGACCGAAGGTGTCGTGACCGCCGACTTCCAGGAATCGAGTGAGCTGAAAGGCTTCTTCCTTCAGGACGCCGCCGGTGACGGTGACGTCGCGACGTCGGACGGCATTTTCGTATATCAGAAGGCGGCATGGGGCGACGTGGAAGTCGGCCAGCATCTGCGTTTCCAGGCGAAGGTGTCCGAGTACTACGGGCTGACGGAGCTGAAGTATGTATCCAACCTGACCGTGTGCGGCAGCGGATCGGTTGCGCCCACGGAAGTCGATCTGCCGGTTGCGGAGGACGATCGCGAAGCGTACGAGGGCATGCTGCTCACGTTCCCGGAATCTCTCGCGGTCGCCGACAGCTACAACCTGAGCAAGTATGGCGAGGTCATCCTGTCGGCCGAGGGGCGACTGTTCGTTCCGACCAATCAGTTTGCGCCGAGCTTCGACTGGTACGACTCGAGCGACAGTGACGGCGTCGCGGAGATCCTCGAACCGCGTCTGCTCGTCCTCGACGATGCCAGTAACTACTGGTACCCGGATCCAGTTCCCTACATTCAGCCGTACGGGACCCTGCGCTGGGGCGACACGACGACCGATCTCACCGGGGTTCTTACCTACACCTACGGTGCCTACAAGTTGGAACCGACCGAGGCCGTCGTTTTCTCCGAGGACAATCCGAGGCCCGGCACACCCCCCGGTGTGGGCGGTGTGATCAAGGTCGGATCGTTCAACCTGCACAACTGGTGGACGACGCTCGGAGGCCGTGGCGCCCGGAGCGAGACCCAGCTGGAGAAGCAGGGAGCCAAACTCGTTGCTGCGATCACGGGCCTTGGAGCCGACGTCATTGGTGTTCAGGAGCTCGAGAACAACGGTGACACGGCGGTTTCCGCGCTCGTCGATTTGCTGAACGTCGAAGAAGGCGCCGGGACGTGGGATTACATCCGCGATCCCGACTACCCGGGCGGCATCGAAGCTACGAACGCCATCAAGGTGGGGATCATCTACAAGCCCGACGTGGTCAGCCCCGTCGGTGATGCCGAGTGGAGCCTCGACGCCTCGTTTGCCGAAGCGCGGCCTCCTCTGGCACAGACCTTCGAGTTCTATGGGGACGAGTTCACGCTGGTCGTGAATCACTTCAAGTCGAAGGGCCACTACGGGGATCCGCTCGCTGAGGGCGATGAGGATATCGGCGATGGCCAGGGCTACTACAACGCCACAAGGGTCAGCCAGGCCCATGCGGTCGTGGAGTTCGTGTCCGCGTTGGAGGATGCCGGCAAGCCGAACGTTCTCGCGGTCGGCGATCTGAACGTCTATCCGAAGGAGGATCCGGTTGTCGTGCTCGAGGCCGACCTCGAGAATCTCCTGGCAGGACTTCCGATCAACGACAAGTACTCGTACACGTACTATGGGCAGGCCGGCGAGCTCGACTATGCCTTCGGCAACGACGCGATGCAGGAGTACGTGCGTGGTGCAGGGATCTGGCACATCGACGCGGCAGAACCGGTCGGGTTCAACTACTACGGAGCGAGTTCGCTCTACGCGGCGGATCCGTTCCGGGCGTCCGACCACGATCCGGTGATCGTTGGCGTCTGTGAGCTGATACCGCCGAAGATCTACCTGAGTGCCGATCCGGACGTGCTCTTCCCGGCGAACCACAAGTACGTCGAGGTGAACGTCGACGTGACCGTCGTCGACAACTACGCCCAGGATGTCGAGTGGCACCTGGTCTCGGTCGTCTCGAACGAACCGGACAATGGCAGGGGTGATGGCAACACGGTTCAGGACATCGTGATCATTGACGACACGACGTTCTTGCTTCGTGCAGAGCGCTCCGGACATGGGGATGGACGCATCTACACCGCCACGTATCAAGCGACAGATTCCTGCGGGAACACGACCGTGGCCACGGTGACCATCACGGTTCCTCACGGCCATGGCATGTGTCCGAGAATCAGGTAAGCAACACGAACACGAGAGGGGCGGGCTCTCCGGGGCCCGCCCCCCGTTTGTTTCCTGTCAATGGGACCGTCGGATAGCGACGCCAGCATTGACGAGAATCGTGCCTTGTTGTTCCTGTCAATGGCAGCGTCGGATAGCGACGGCAGCATTGACGAGAAACACGGGGGCTAGACGATGCGTTCCCGCACCCTTGAGCTGAGGTAGTCCATGGACGCCACGACGATGGCGATGGCCAGCATGTTCACCGCCGCTGCCCGGTAGTTGAGCAAGCGGATATTCTGCTGCAGGACCATGCCGATACCACCACCACCGGCGAACCCGATGATCGTGGACATGCGCACATTGATGTCCCAGCGGTACAGCGTGAACGAGATATACGGCGGAACGATCTGCGGGATTACCGCATACACGATCGTCTGCACCCGAGTAGCACCGGTGGCCTGCACGGCCTCGAGGGGTCCGGGAAGGATGCTCTCGACTTGCTCTGAATAGAGCTTCGCGAGCGCCGCGATCGTGTGCAGCGACAGCGCCAAGGCACCGGCAAACGGTCCGAGACCCACCCACACGACGAACACGATCACCATCACCAGTGGCTCGATGGAGCGGATACCGTTGAACAGCGTGCGGGCCATGTAGTAGATGGTCAGCCCGATGCTGATCGCTTCCTTCTTGTAGACACGTGCTGCCAAGGCAAGGCCGAAAGCCGCTCCAATGGCGGCGGGCACCCAGATGATCTTCAGCGGATCCTCGATTCGGTAGAGCCACGAGATTCCCTGCCCGATGATGAGCATGACTGCTGCACCTGCTGCAGCGGCGAGCGGAAGGCTGATCGGACGGGTGACCGAATCGGGGGCATGGGCGCGGAGCCAGTTCGCGAAGCGACCGGCGAGACCCATGAGAACGCCAGCGGCGAGGATCGCGGTGGCGAGAGTGATTGTGGCCGCCAGAATATCGCCCAACGTCGTCGCGAAACCGCCCAGGAAACCGAAGGATGCGAGTTGTGGCGTCAGCCAGTCCCCGAACCGTGTCAGGAGGTTGGCGAGTAGGAAGAGGACGATGATCCCGAGGACCGAGGCTGAGAACAGGACCAAGGCTCGTGTCACGCGCAGCCCGGTCGACGGTGGCTCATCCTCCACGGCGGGAAGCGACCAGCGGAACGCGATGCCGATCAGTACCGGCAAGACGATGAGTCCCAGCAGCAACAGCCCGAGGTTTGACGTCAGGTGCCCACTCAGCATTCGAGCCTGGTGCGCAGCCGTGATACCGACGCCGACACCGATGGGGAACGCCAGGATCTGCAAACCCAGCTTCACGAGCGGGATCTTGATGTCCTTCATCAGGTTGCGAGAAGCGAAGAACGACATCGGAACGGCGATGAACACACCGAGCGTGGTAGCCAGCAAAGCCAGGAACACGGTCTCGAGGATCTTCTCCCACGTCTGCTTTGCTGCCTCGGAAATCCGCGGTGAGGTGACGGTGACCTCGCGGCCGGTCAGGGGGTCGATCGACTCAACCTGAACGGGGTGAAAGATCGTTCCCTCCGGTTCGCGTGTGATGGCACGGATGGTCTGCTGTTGGTCGGAAGGCCGTTCCCTCGTGTCGACCGTCACTGTGAATTCGCCGTCCTCGTCGGCGAGGAATTGCTGTCCCAACGGCAGTTCGAGGTCGTTGGTCGGAGGGACCAAATAGATGGTGACCCTGGCATTCGGAGAGAAGTTCTCGCCGATTACGGTGACCTCGGCGCCGGGGTCCGCGCATGGCGGCTCGGCGATGATTCGGCGTTCATACGGATCGGTCTCGGGAGGGGTGAAGCCTCCCGGAGGACACGGCATGAAGAAGGGAGCGTCCGTGTTCGTGTTGACTCGCTCATACGTCACGAGTTCGGGTCGTGCAAGGGACCGGATGACTCGGGTGAGTTGCGCGAGGCGCGATTCGGAGCGGATTTCGCTGAGGTCGACATTCGTGACACTGAAGCCGTAGGCATACACGACGACTCCAGCGATGATCGCCAGTGCCACGATGAGGGAGTGCATGCGTGAACGGCGGGGTCCGTCTGAGTTAGCCAACGCGCTCTGCCTCCTCTCCGTAGATCTCTTTGAACTTCTCGTCGTCGATCTCCACAGGGGGACCTTCGAACACGAGATGTCCGTCTTTGAGGGCGATCGTGTTGTCTGCGTACCGGTGGACGAGGTCGAGGAAATGCAGCGAGCAGATGACGGTGACGTTGTCTTCTTTGTTGATGAGTTCGAGGTACTGCATGATGGAGTGGGCGAGCACGGGGTCGAGGCTGGCGACCGGCTCGTCGGCGAGGACCATCTCCGGGCTCTGCATCATGGCTCGGGCCACGCCGACCCGCTGCTGCTGGCCGCCGGAGAGTTCGTCGGCGCGTTTGTGCGCCTGATCCAGCAGACCGACGCGCTCGAGCTGGGCGAACGCGCGTTCGACCTGCTCTTTGGGAAACTTGTTGAAGATGCTCAGGGCCGGGTTCACGTAGCCGAGGCTGCCTTGGAGCACGTTCGTCAGCACCTTGGATCGGTGCACCAGGTTGAAGTGCTGGAATACCATGCCGATGCGCCTGCGGATCCGGCGCATGTCGTCCTGGGAGGCGGCGGTCACATCGATGCCGTTCCAGATGACCCGACCTTCAGTCGGTTCGATGAGGCGGTTGATACAGCGCAGCAAGGTGGATTTCCCCGATCCGCTCAGGCCGATCACCGCGAGGAATTCTCCCTCGGGTACTTCGAAGCTGACGTCTTCGAGAGCGACGGTGCCGCCTTCATAGACCTTGGTGAGATGTTCGACCTTCAGCATGCCCTATCCGTTGATCGTCGGTTTTGCTCGCAAGATGGGGCAGGGTGTACCCCTGCCCCATCTTGGCGTCTCAACTGCGGATCCGATCAGCCTTGGGGGGTGTATCCGACAAGAGCAACGATCTTTCGAAGGTTGTCGTACTCGGAGTCCGTGGCGGGTGCGATCCCTGTCCATCCGTAGAAGTCCTGGTTGCCGATCGACTCAGCCCAGGCGTCTGTCTGGGAGAAAGCCATCAGGGCATCTTCGATCTGCTGGCGAACGTCTGCAGGAAACTCCGGTCCGAAGGACAGAGTGTCGTTCGGGATCGCCGGCGAGATCATCATGATCTTCACCTTTTGGATGATGTCTGGTGCGTCGGTACGGACACTGGCCCGTGCGTCGAGCACACGCCATCCATCACACATCAGCTTCTTGCCGTCCTCGGTTGGAGCGCACGAGGGGACCAGATCATCTGGAATGTCGGGAGCGTCGCCTTCTTCCCAGCTACCTTCAGGCAGCAGCGGTGGGCTGAAGTACGATGTCGCAAAATCGGCGTCGCCACGATAGACGGCGAGCACGGCGGCACCGTGGCCACCCGCTTCGAGTGTCTCACTGGGCGTGACACCGGCTTCGTTGAGCATCAAGGTCGGGACCATGTAGCCGGATGTCGACCCGGTATCCGGGTACGCCCATCTCTTGCCGTCAAGGTCAGCCAACGTATTGAGGCCACTGTCGCGACCGACGAGGATTTGTGCCCAGTAAACGGCATGACCGTACCGGACCGCCTTGAAGGCAACGTCGACGCCGCAACGGTCGCTGGCGAGGACATAGCCGAGACCAGGGATGAAGCCCATGGTGTTGGCGGGGGATGCGCACATTTCTTCGATGGTTGCCGCGTAGGACGTCGGCACACTCACCTCGAAGGTGAGTCCTGTGGCCTGGTTCAATGCGTCGGCCATGATCTCGCCACCTGCGACGATGACTTGGGCGTCGACCGACGGGACGAACAACACCTTGATCGGGTTCTCAGGGGTCCCGATGGCCGGTGGCGGCGCCTCAGTTGTGGTGGTGGTTGGAGCCGCGGTGGTCGCTGGTGCGGCCGTCGTGGCTGGTGCGGCCGTCGTGGCCGGTGCTGCGGTCGTTGTTGTTGCTCCACCGCCGCATGCGGCAGCGATCATTGCGAATACAGCAACGAGCAGCAGGAATCTCCAGCTTTTCATTCCGCCCTTCCTTGCTCGTGGACGAGTTCTGCGTTGCGCGCAGCGCAGCGCACTCCTGAGGCTAGTGCATGAGGGACGCGGCTTCTATTCGGACTGGGGCGAAGCCAATAGCAGGAAGTCGTCCCATGAGTGCACATCCACGGCGCGGTCCACCGGCTTGTTCCACGGGCGGACGAAACGGCAGACCGTTGCCTCGGGCCGTTCGGTCACGAGGCGCTGGATCTGGTGGGGCGCATCGTCGAGATAGACGTCGCAAGGGACCTGCCATTTGGCCTCGATGATGTGAACTTCCCTGGTTGGGATGCGCTTGTCGGCCAGCCATGCGAACGTGTCATGGATGGCCCAGCCGGGCTTGGAGGTAACGATGACGATGTGATGCCCGGCGGCCGTCAGGGCTTCGAGTGTCTCGAGTGCTCCTTGGTACAGGTCGAGATGTCGAAAGATGCTCCCACCGCCGTGACCTTGCGCCCACGCCCAGAACTCACGGTCGTTCCGGAAGTGGGTCAGGGTATGGAGCCCATCCCAGGACTGCACGGAATGGAGCGGCAGTTCGGTCTCGAACTCGGTGTTGTATTGGTCGATCCATCCGGCGTTGAAGTCGGCAACGACGCCGTCGAGATCGATGCCAAGCCGCAGGGGGGTCATGACGAGGAGGGTAACCGGGACCCAGTGGTCCAGTGGCCGGCAGCTGACGGGGCGTCGTCCGTCGGGAACGCTTCGACGAGCGTCGTCCGTCGGGAACGCTTCGACGACTGACGACTGACGACTGACGACTGACGACTGACGACTGACGACTGACGACTGACGACTGACGACTGGCTGCCTCAGATCGTCTGGACCAAGGCCACGATCTCAGGCACTCTTCGTGCCAGCACCTTGCTGGAGATGAGTAGGCCGATCGCGTAAATGAATGCCCCCCACAGCAGCGACCCGGCGATCGCCACCCACGGGGAAAGCGCCTGGCCGAAGGACACCACGAGCGTGAACGCGGAGACCGGCCCGACCATCAGGACGGTGATCACAAAGAAGGACACGACCTGTGCCCCGACCGAAAGGCAACCTTGCTCTGAGGCTTGAGCGAACATGTCGGTCCCGACATTCGGTAGACGCAGCGGAGCGAGGACCGAGACGATGTTGCCGACCGAGAGTTGGCATGCGGCTGCGGTGAGGGCGAGCGGCGGGATGAGCCAGAGGACGTCCCAGGCATTTGCGACTCCAGCGAGGATGACGGAGAGGGTGAGGGTCTCGAGGAGGACTGCGGAGGACGTCGCGAGATTCTTGCCGACGATCATTTGGAAGGGGCGAATGGGGAGGGCGAACAGGAATGAGGCGGCGTTGCGTTCCCACCCGAACTGGTTCAGCGCAATCGGAAGCCCGACGAAGATGACGACCAGTGGCCCGAGGAGCGGGAGCCAAACACTGGTGCGCAGCAAGGAGAGGGTCGCGGTACCGACCATGACCGAGGCCGCGATGACCCCGAGGAAGATGACGGCCCCTGTCCAAACCATTCGCTGCCGAGGATCTCGAAGATAAAACCGGAGCTCCTTCCTTGCGATGAGCAGCGGTGCGGACCAACCGGGGAGGTGAGCAAGGCCATGGCCATTCCTACGCGCCATCGGCGAAGTGGCAGCCTCCGAGGTCGTGGTGAGATGTTCGATGAGTTGATCCCATCCGGCACCGATCAGCAGCAGCCATCCGGTAGCGACCGTCAGCATTGTGATTGCCGCGATCCAGTTGCCGGAGCCGGCTTCGACGATCGCACGCTGGGCAGCTACAGGGGGCAGAGCCCACGCGAGCGGCGAGAGTGGGTAGGACAGCACCGCGCCTTCCATGCCAAGGGTATCGATGGTTCTGGAGAGCATCTGCTGAAGGCCGAACCCTGCGACGCCGATCGACGCGACGAGCAGCATGGCAATGTCTCGGCCACGCCGGCCGCGAAGGACCCTTGTCACAAAACTCGAGAAGGCTCGTCCGCTCACGATCATGAGCAGCAGCAGCAGCGCCGAGCCCAGCCACGCGATCGGCGCTCCGGGTCCGTGCGCGAAGAGACGGAGATCATCTGCGAGGAGAACGATTGGGACCAGGAGTGTCGGTGTAATGAGGGCGGCGGCTGCGAGACCGACTATCCGTTTTCCGCGAGGAATCGGGGAGAGGGAGAATCGTGCAGGGTCGAGCGTTTCGTCGAGGGGAAAGAGAAGGACCGGAAGTGTTGCCCACGCCAGCCACGTAATGAGGGCAGCCCAATAGGTGAACTCCGCTCGCGCTTCGCTGGAGAGCGAAAGCGCAGCGTCTAGGAATTGCTGGGACAACCAGAACGATATCCAGATGATGAGCAGCACAACGAGGGGGAACCCGACGGCGCGTTGCCTGTCTCGCTTGAGACCATTCACGAGAAGGCGCCACTTCAGCCAGACGAGGCGGTTAACCATCCGAGTCCTTCACCGAGATCTTCGGCTCCCACTGCCGAAAGGAATGCGTCTTCCATCGATCCGTATCGCGCCTTGAGATCTGCCGGAGTTGCTTCGGTCACCAGCTTGCCGTGCAGCATGATCCCGACTCTTGTGCACAGCCGCTCCACCAGGTCCATCACGTGGGATGAGAACACGACCGTCGAACCTTGGGCCGTGTAGCTCTGGAGCAGTCGCCGGATGAGGCGCGCGCTGACGGGATCGACGCCCTCGAACGGCTCGTCGAGAAACAGGACCGGGGGAGCGTGGATGACTGCTGCAGCGAGTGCCAGTTTCTTGCGCATCCCTCGTGAGTAGTCGGCGATGAGCGCGGACGCCGTGTCTTCGAGGTCGAGCAGGTGGAGCAGCTCGCGACGGCGCGAAACTGCATCTTTCTTGGGAATGTGATGAATCGCCGCCGTGAAGTCCAGGAGTTCGGCCCCGGTGAGGCGGTCGTAGAGATTGAATTCCTCGGGGAGGACGCCGACTCTGCGTTTGACCTCGATCGGTTGACGCCATGTCTCGAACTCACTGATCCCCGCGGTGCCTGCCGTGGGCCGAAGAAGGCCCACGATCATTTTGATCGTCGTGGTCTTCCCGGCACCATTCGGTCCAAGAAGTCCGTAGAACTCCCCGCTGGCGATGGAGAGGCTCACGTCGTCGACAGCCAGGTTCTTGCCGAACCGGCGTACGAGACCGCGGGCCCACACGGCGGGGGTTCCGGCCGGCAGAGCATCTTGGATTTCGGTGCCCGTGTCGCGAGCGTCTGGTGTCTGGTTCACTGAACTCCTGTCTCGTAGCGTATCGGACGCCAGGGGCACAAACTTGTGGGAAGAAAACCTTCGGATGTCAGTTATCGATGTACGCCAGGATCTCTTCGGATCGAATTCCGGTCGGCGATTGGTGACCGGCGACTCGAATAAACCGGCGACCGGCTGCTGTCACCGGTCCCCGCTACTATCGCCATCAGTGGATTACCAGGCGCTCTACCGCAAGTACCGGCCGCAACGCTTCTCGGAAATCGTAGGCCAGGATCACATCACCGAGACCCTTGCCCGAGAGATCGGGGAGGGACGTGTCGCCCACGCCTACCTCTTTGCCGGACCACGCGGTACCGGAAAAACCACGACTGCGAGGGTGCTCGCGAAATCGCTGAACTGTCCGGATCGTGATTCCGAGGGTGAACCGTGCGGAGTGTGCCCGTCGTGTGTGGCGATTACCGAGGGATCCTCGCTCGACGTGATCGAGCTCGACGCTGCTTCTCACAACAGTGTGGAAGACATCAGAGAGATGCGGGTGAGCGTCTCGACCGTCGCTTCGGTCGGAGGGGCGAAGCGAGTGTTTATCCTCGACGAGGCGCACATGCTGTCCAAGGCCGCAGGCAACGCACTGCTGAAGACGCTCGAAGAGCCGCCAGAGCATGTCCATTTCGTGCTGGCCACCACCGAGCCGTACAAGCTGCTCGATACCATTCGGAGCCGTTCCCAGCGATTCGATTTCCGGCAAGTGCCGGTCGACGTGCTCATCGCACATCTGCGTCGCATCAGCGCGTCGGAAGGCTACGAATCGGCCGACGTCGCTTTGGCAGCGGTCGCTCGTCGCGCGAGAGGTTCGGTCCGCGACGCACTCAGCCTGCTGGAACAGGTTGCGGCGCTCGGCGAGGGGAAAGTGGAAGTCCAGGGGGTGAACCGGGCTTTGGGTCTCGCCGACGGTGAGGCATTCTCCCGGCTCTCGTCGGCCATCACGAGCCAGGATGCGAAGGCGGCGCTCGAGCTGATCGCGGAACTCTCGTCCCAAGGTGTTGATCTGAGACGATTCGTGTCAGAGGCTCTCGGTTACTTCCGTGGCGTGTTCCTCGCCCACTACGCGCCCAATCTCGCTGAAGTGGCCGATGAACCGGAGGCGACGCTGGATGAGTGGCGGAAGGTGGCTAGCGAGTTGCCGCCACCAGAGGTGCTGCGCGCTGTCGACCATCTCAGTGAGGCGCTCCTGAGGCTCAGAGAAGGTCGTGAAGAGCGACTCATGGTCGAGTTGGCATTGCTCAAGCTGACCCGGCCGGAGACGAGTGCCGATGTCGCCTCCTTCTCGACCCGGATGGATCGGGTCGAACAGCAGGTGAGGCGTATCCAGCAGACGGCGCCTCGACCCTCCCGATCCCCGGTGGTCACTTCGTCGCCGGCGGGCAAGGTCGATGATTCAGAGACGACGATGGAGCAGACATCGAAGGTGGAGCCGGTACCGATCACCGAGCCGGTACCGACCGCCGAGCGGGTACCCACCACCGAGCCTCGGGACGCCCAGCAGGGATCGGTCGAGATCTATGAGGAGCACCTCGACGCGGAGGCCATGCCTCCGGTCGAGGGGCTGACGATCGAGCAGTTCGAATCGGTGTGGCCGGCACTGGTGGGCGCCGTTCGAGACGAGTTGGGTCCGCGCCGGCTCGCGATGTTCCGCGAGGCGAGCCCTGGGCATGTGGAAGGATCGACGATCGTGCTTGTGCTTCCCGAGCATCTCGGTTTTCATCTCGCGCAGATCAACAGCGATCCGCACATAGCCCAAATCGTCGCAACTCGAGCAGGCGAACTGCTTGGAGGATCCGTCCAGATCGTCTTTCGGTCGAGCGCCGCCGCACCGGCTGACGTGAGCGATCAACGGGCCCCCGACAAGGATCAACTCGTCGAGGCTCCCGCCGACGCAGATCCGGGAGCGCTCGTCGAGGGCTTGCTCGGCGGGCAGGTCATCGAGGACATCCCCAGGGACTGATACCCTGGTGCCCATGGGAATGCGACCACAGGATATGCGCAAGCTGATGCAGCAGGCACAGCAAATGCAGGAACGGATGGCCTCCGTGCAACAGCAGCTCGCGGAGAGCGAGTTCGAAGGATCGGCCGGCGGCGGCGTCGTAAAGGCCATCGTCACCGGCGGCGGTTCGATCGTCTCCGTCGACATCGACCCGTCGGTGATCGATCCCGAGGATCCGGAGATGCTCGGCGACCTGGTCGTTGCCGCCATCAATCAGGCACTCGGGGCAGCATCGGGCGCTGCCGAGCAACAGATGGGCAGCGTCACCGGGGGACTCGGGAGTCTTGGAGACCTCCTCGGCTGATGTTTGCGGCTCCCGTTCAGCGTGTCATCGACGAGCTCTCTCGGCTGCCGGGAATCGGGAGGAAATCGGCCCAACGACTGGCATTCCATCTGATGGGTGTCGAAGAGGCGGATGCTCGCCGTCTCGCACAGTCGATCATCGACATGCGCACGCAGGTACAGGTATGTCGCCGTTGCTTCAACGTCGCTGCCGAGGACGAGTGCGCCATCTGCCGGGACTCTCGGCGTGATGGTTCGCTCGTGTGCGTTGTCGAGCGTCCTCAAGACATCGTCGTTATCGAGCGGACACAGGAGTTCCGGGGCCGCTACCACGTGCTCGGTGGTTCGCTCTCACCGATAGCGGGAATCGGGCCCGGTCAGCTCCATATCACCGAGCTTGTGGGGCGGATTGCCGACGAAGGAATCCAGGAAGTGATCGTGGCCACCAACCCGACGGTAGAAGGTGACACGACTGCCATGTATCTGGCAAGGGAGCTGAAGCCGTTGGGGGTACAGGTGACCCGTCTCGCGAGTGGGCTCCCCGTCGGTGGGGATCTGGATTACGCCGACGAACTCACCCTCGGGCGGGCATTGATTGGCAGACGGGAGATGTAGGGGACGACACAATCCCCCACAAAGTCAACGAAACAGGGTAGGTTTTGGGTGTCGTCGGACGCGGCGGCCGGGGAAAGAGCGCTGGAACCCTCCGGTGCGTGAGCGAGGGAGAACTCGTGAACAAGAAGGAAATGGCCGACAAGCTGGCCCAGAAGACCGGCTTGACAAAGACCAAGGCTGCAGAAGTGATCGAAGAGATCTTCTCCACGAAGCCGGGCGAAGGCATTATTGCCGTCGAGTTGGATGCCGGCCGGAAGGTCGAGATCGCGGGCTTTGGTAAGTTCGGAACGCGTAGCCGTTCCGCCCGCAAGGGCCGTAATCCTGCCACGGGCGAAGAGATCACGATTGCTGCGACGAAATACGCCTACTTCAAGCCATCCACCGGGCTTCGCCGTCGCGTCGCCGAGTAGTCGATAGGGTCCCAGGATTCCGCCGAGTGATGCATGGTCGTCCGATGTGTGCCATGTACTGCTCGGCGGGCTCCTAGGGTCTCAACGGTGCACATCGTTTGGGACTGGAATGGAACTCTGCTTGACGATCTGACGCAGGTCGTCGATGCGGTGAATGTGACGTTGAGAGAGATCGGCGAGCCGTCGATCACCGTCCGAGAGTACGGGGCGCACTACCAGCGCCCTGTACGGCGTTTCTATGAGTCGCTTCTCGGAAGGACGGTTCCCGACGATGAGTGGCGTCTGATCGACGATGTCTTCCACGTAGCCTATCGGGACCTGCTCCCGCAGATGAGGCTCGCACCGGACGCAACCGCGGCGCTGAACAGCGTGACCGGAGCCGGTCACACACAATCGCTCCTTTCGATGCTTTGGCACGATGACCTGGTGACCATGGTCGAACGATTCGGCATTGGATCATCGATGAGGCGTGTCGAAGGCCTTCGAGGGGAGCGGGGAGCCCGCAAGCAGGCTTTCCTCGAGAGCCATCTCCAGGCTCTCGGAGAGAGCGGGAACGTTCAGGGAGTGCTCATGATCGGTGATGCCCTGGACGACGTCGAAGCGGCAGTGGCCGTTGGTGCCAGATGCGTGCTCTACGACCGCGGGACATTTCCGCAGGAGCGGATCCAAGCCACCGGAGTGGCGACCGCGTCGACACTGGTGGGAGCCCTCGAGGTCGGTGGCGCGATCTAGGAGACAGCCACCAGCCACCAGTGACCAGCCGCCGGCGAGGGGCATCACGGCCGCGCCGCGGTCTCGTCGACGTTTCGGCGCAGTACTGGCGACTGACGGCCGATGACCGAATACGGCGAGCGAAGCGAGCCTGTCAGCTCAAGGGGACGCTGCTGATGTGCTCCAGCTTCTTGAGATTGTGTCGCGTGTGGACGTAACGGATGGCGCCGGTCTTCGAACGCATGACCACTGAATGTGTTTCCGCACCGTCCGCGAAGAATGTCACCCCGTCAAGGAGCTCCCCACCGGTGACCCCCGTGGCCGCGAAGAAGACGTTGTCGGAGTCGACCAGGTCCCTTGTTGTCAGCACGGCGTCGAGGTCGAGGCCGTTCTCCAAGGCATACACGCGCTCTGCGTCGTCTCGCGGCCAGAGCCTGCACTGCATCTCACCGTCAAGGCAGGCCAGTGCCCCTGCAGCGATCACCGCTTCTGGAGATCCGCCGATACCGAGCAGGATGTCGATACCGGAATCCTCCTCTGCAGTCGAGATGGCTGCGGAAACGTCACCATCTCGGATCAGGCGGATGCGCGCGCCCACGGCGCGCACCTCGTCCACGTACTTCTTGTTCCGCGGACGATCGAGGATGATTGCCGTGAGGTCGTTGATGTCTTTGCCCAGGGCGCGGGCGAGTTGACGCAGATTGTGGGCGACCGGGGCATCCAGGTCGATTAAGCCGGCGGCTTCGGGGCCGACGGCAATCTTGTCCATGTACACGAGACTCCCCGGTGCATACATCGAACCGGCCTCCGCGACCGTGATTACGGCAAGCGCTCCGGGCATGCCTTCCGCGGTCAGCGTCGTACCGTCGACGGGGTCCACGGCAACGTCGACTTGCAGACCTTGTCCAGAACCGACGCGCTCGCCGTTGAACAGCATGGGAGCGTTGTCCTTCTCACCTTCACCGATGATGATCGTTCCGTCGATCGCCACGGTCGAGAGGACCGCACGCATCCCGTCTACGGCGGCCTGGTCTGCGTTTTCCTTGTCCCCTCTGCCCTGCCACCTGGCGGCAGCCATCGCTGCCACTTCCGTGACGCGGACCAGGTCGAGTGCGAGATTGTGATCGGGCGCTTCCAGCATCATGCAAACACTTTCAGAATCAGGGCATCGCCCTGGCCGCCACCACCACAGAGCGCCGCTGCACCGATGCCGCCTCCTCGCCTGCGGAGCGCGTTGATCAGGGTCACCGTGATGCGGGCTCCGGATGCGCCAAGCGGATGTCCCAGAGCCACCGCACCACCGTAGACGTTTACCTTCTCCGGGTCGAGGTCGAGCATGCGGGCAGACCAGACGGCGACCGAAGCGAACGCTTCGTTGATCTCCACGAGTTCGAGGTCCGCTGCGTCCATGCCGGCCTTCTTCAAGGCAAGCGCGAGCGCCTCACCCGGACGCTCCTGGAGCGTGGCATCTCTGCCTCCGATCTGGCCGTAGGACAGGATCTCGGCGAGGATCGGCAGTCCTTCGGCTTCTGCAGCAGCACGATCTGCGACGACGACGGCGGCCGCGCCATCGGTGATCTGTGAAGCGTTGCCGGCTGTAGCCGTTCCGTCATCCGAGAAAGCCGGCCGAAGTCCTGCAAGGCTCTCCATCGTCGTGTTCGGGCGGATGCCTTCGTCTGCGACGACGACGATCGGGTCGGCTTTGCGCTGTGGCACTTCGACAGGAATGATTTCAT
This sequence comes from Gammaproteobacteria bacterium, assembly GCA_011682695.1. NCBI lineage: Bacteria > Pseudomonadati > Pseudomonadota > Gammaproteobacteria > Gammaproteobacteria bacterium. The sequence continues at coordinate 28,285 of JAACED010000014.1, read as the reverse complement.
CGGCGAACGCACCGGACTCTGTAGCTGCCTGGGCCCGTTTGTGACTGTTGAACGCCCACCGGTCCTGCTCTTCGCGATCGATACCCAATTGCGCACTCTTGCGATCGGCGGATTCGCCCATGATGCAATGATCGAAGCTGCACCAGAGGCCATCGTGCAGCATGGCGTCGACGAGTTGTACATCGCCCATCCGGGCTCCCCACCGAGCCTTGGGAGCGATGTAGGGCGTATTCGTCATGGACTCCATGCCTCCTGCCAGCACGAAGTTGGACTCGCCGAGGCGGATCGATCGGTCCGCCATGGCGATGGAAGTCATCCCCGACAGGCACACCTTGTTGATCGTCACAGCTGGGACCGTCATGGGAACTCCGGCCTGGACGGCGGCCTGTCGAGCGGTGATCTGACCTTCTCCTGCCTGGAGCACCTGGCCGAAGATCACCTCCTCGATGCGTTCCGGAGCGAGCCCGGACCGTTCCAGCGCGCCTTGCATCGCGGCCGCGCCGAGCTGGACTGCCTTCAGTGGCTTGAACACTCCAGCGAACCTGCCTTGTGGCGTTCTGGCGATTCCGGTAATCACGGCACCCATGGGGACTCCTTTTGCGCGACTGAGGCATCGTACCCCAGGGGCGGTAGGCTGTTCCCGTGAAGGCGTTCAATCTCGACCATGTCGCCATTGCCGTCGACGATCTCGATGCATCCCTTGCAGAGTTCAAGGAACTCCTCGGCGTCGAACCGCTGTCACGCGAGGTCGTCTCTGAGCAGGGAGTGGAAGAGGCGATGTTGCCGATCGGGGGGTCCTACCTGCAGTTGATTGCGCCGCTGTCATCGTCGAGTCCGGTGGGCAAGTTCCTGGCCAAGCGCGGCGAGGGTCTACACCACGTCGGCATCGCGGTGACCTCGATCGACGATGCCCTGGACCATCTCAAGGAGCGAGGAGCGCGTCTCGTTGATGAGGAAGCCCGCACTGGAGGTGGTGGCCATCGCATCGCGTTCGTACATCCCGCGACGCTGGCCGGTACGCTGATCGAACTGGTGGAACTCAATGGAGACTGAACTTCACATCGCAGGCGGCGCGGGTCCGCTCGAAGCCGCAGCAATCGCCGCCGTGGTCCGGCAGGTCTTGTTGGAGGAGGAAGTGGCAGCTTCCCTGCCATCGATGCCACACCTCGAAAGCCCCTGGGTGTTGTCAGGGCGCACGGAGGCGCCGCTGGAGAAGTGACAGAGACGGTTTGCTCAACTAATCGGTGGCCAGGTCGAAAGTAGAGAGATGAGGGATCGTCCTGCCGAAACCGGGTTGTCGCGCTCACAGCGTCGTTACCACCGGCTGATCACGTCCATCGTCGTGTTCGTGCTGGTTCCTGTGCTGGCATGGCCATCGGTGGGATGGGCGATATGGAGCAGCCGACCGGTTCGTGATCTCTCGTTGGTCGTTTTCGACCAGACGGTGCTCGACGACTCGTATCGTGAGCACCAGGCCCTGGGTCTCGTCCTTCATTCGCTGAAGGTCCCCTTCTCGGTAAGTGAGGGTTACATCGGTTCTGCTCCCGGGGGTTCGCCGATCGGTCAGTGGCCGAGCATGAGGCCCGATCTCGTGATGCTGGTCGACGCCTACGGCGTGTACGTCAACGATGATGGCGCAGTCGATCCCCAGGGGCACCAACGGGTCTCGGGCCGACTCGAAACCTCCGACGTCGAACGCATCTTCGGCTGGCACGAACAGGGGACGTGGCTCTACGGGGAGACGCAGATTCTTGGCGATCCGACTCCTGTCGAGGCGAGGGAGAGGCTCGAAACCCTGTTCTCGGTCGAGTCGAGCGGATGGTCGGGACGCTGGTTCGACGATCTGTCGACCGTACCGGAGTCGTTGCGGACCGGTGACTGGGACTACGCGGGGAGCGGCATCGTCATGGTTTCGAAGAACGACAGGTTCGTACTGTCGGGAGCGGAACTCACCGGGAACTTCCCACGGGTCACAGGGCAGACTCCCCAAGGGCAGGACTTCGACGTTCCTTTTGGCAACTGGTTCGAGATCGTCGAAGCGAAGGGCACCGTCGATGCGTGGTTGGAGTTTCCCGTGACCTCCTCGGGAGCGGTCGCCCTCGAGCACCGCGGGCTGCCAACCAGCGCGCCGATGATCATTCGGGGCGAACGGACGATATACATTGCCGGTGACGTGAGCGAAGCGGCGGTATCGTTTCCCCTGCGGAGTGTCGCAGGAAGTGCAGCTGTGGTGAGGTGGCTGCCGCAGACCGTGGATTCGGCATTCTTCTACCGTGCCTACATTCCGGTCGTAACCTGGCTGGTTGGAGCAGCAGGAAACGGTTGAAGCAGGAGTGCCTCCGGGAAGGTCGTAAGTGGCCCGTTGCGCAGCTATGGTGATCAACCAGCATGAGCGCAGCAAGAATCCTCGTTGCTGAAGACGACCGGGTCGTCTCGATGCTCGTCTCCAGGAGTCTCGAAGCCTCCGGCGCGCGGGTGACTGCCGTCTATGACGGCATCGACGCGTATGAAATGGGTAAGAGCGGCGAGTTCGACCTTGCGCTTCTCGATCAGGTGATGCCGGGGCTGTTGGGAGCGGAAGTACTTCAGAGGTGGTCGGATGACGGTGTCGATCTTCCGGTCATCATGCTCTCCGGTCTCACAAGTGAAGAGGACATCGTCGCCTGTCTCGACCTCGGTGCTGTCGACTTCGTGCGCAAGCCGTTCAACGTACGGGAAGTCCTTGCTCGTGTGCGCGTGCAGCTGCGGGCTGCCGGCCTGAGTCTCGAGGGGTAGCACGGCACCGGTAGGAGCGGCGGACCTGCCGAATTCGATCGATGGCCACCGGCGACTTCCGAAGGCCACAGGGCAGGTGGCACCTTCCGATTGCTTGAACCGTTTAACTCGCCGTGCTTTGCGGCCGACGTTATGGGTGAATGAGAGCCGAACGATGAGTACGCAGTTGGTGCCGGTGCTCTTGGTCGTGGTCATATCCTCGGGTCTGATCGCAGTGTGGCTGTTCGCGACCAAGGTGATCGGTCATTTCAAAGGGCGCTTCGACCAGTTTCGCCGCGCCTCCTACATCGGAGCACTCAGCGAGATCGTGACGCGGTCCGGCTATCCGCTGCACACGCTCCGCTCCTGGGCCGAGGATCGAGTGTTCCTCGAAACGCTCCTGGATTTCCTGCGGTCCGTACAAGGCGCCGAACGAGCCAACCTCCTGCGGATAGCGAGGGACCTCGGCATCGTCGAGCGTTTTGTCCGGGACCTGGAGAGATCCCGACGCAGAGAGCGGAGGGTCGTCGCAGCCGGTGCCCTTACAGAACTTGCCGACCCGACCACAGCGGATGCCTTGCTGGCAGCTCTCGGTGATAGCGTCCCGGAGGTTCGGGTGCAAGCCGCCGATGCTCTGGCCGGGCTGAAAGATCCGCGGGCGGTGGAGCCACTCGTCAAACTGCTGGAACAGGAAACGGAATGGAACGCCAGCAGGATCGCCGATTCTCTCGTGAAGTTCGGTTCGGTCTCCGTACCCGTTCTGGCTGGGCATCTCACCTCGACCGACCCGACCGTGGAGCGCTCCGGCCGTCGGCTGCCGCTGATCGCAAGGGTGCTCGGCTCCATTGGTGATGTGGCTGCAGAGCCGGCTTTGATGAGTGCTCTGGAGAGTGGAGATGATGAGCTGAGAATCCGGGCAGCCGCCGCACTGGGAACCGCCGGTACGCCACAGTGTGTTCCCGCGTTGATGAGCGCCGCGACCGATCCTGTGTGGGAAGTTCGTGCCCAGGCGGTCAAGGCGCTTGGCGACCGGATGGACCCTCAAGCCGTCGAGGTGCTGGTCGAAGCTCTCCGAGACCCGAAGTGGTGGGTGCGTCGCAATGCTGCCGAGGCGCTTGCGATGATCCCAGGTGGCAGGCAGGCTCTGATCGACGCCCAAGACGACCAGGACCGCTTCGCTCGCGATGTAGCGAGAGAGCAGCTGATGTTGAGCGGGAATCTCCCTGCCGTGGACTCGTTTGCGCCGGACGATACGGCGGTGGAGGAGGCTGGATGAATTTCGTTGAGGTGTTCAACTATGCGGTGCTTCTGTATTTCATCATTATGGAACTGCAGCTGGTCATCCTCGCGTTCATTTCCTACCGTGCGCTGCGCGCCGACCAGTTCTCTTCCCGGTTTGGGCGCATCCACGACATGCTCAGCTCGGACACGACTCCGCCCGTATCGATCATCATCCCCGCGTACAACGAGGCTGCCGGCATCGCGGAATCGGTGCGCTCGATGGCAATGCTCAAGTACGCCAAGAAGGAAATCATCGTTGTCAATGACGGGAGCACCGACGACACGTTGCAGCAGCTCATCGACGAGTTCCGCATGGAGCCGGTCGATACCCCGTACCGTGCCCGTCTCGAGACCCAGCCCGTCCGGCGTACCTATCGTTCCCGGCTCCCCCTGCCGATCGTCGTGGTCGACAAAGACAACGGTGGCAAGGGAGATGCAATCAACGCCGGCATCAACGTCTCGCGGTGTCCCTATGTGATGGCCACCGATGCCGACATGGTGCTCGATGAGGAATGTCTACTTCGCGCGGTCCGACATTTCGTCGAGGATCGCGCCCGGACGGTGGCCGTCGGCGGCAACGTCCGTCCGCTCAACGGATGTGAGGTTCGACGCGGGAGGGTTACAAACGTGTCACTTCCCAAGCGGCCGATCGAGATGGTCCAGGTCGTCGAGTACATCCGCTCGTTTCTCGCTGCACGCCCAGCGTGGTCGGCACTCGGGTCTCTGTTGATCGTGTCGGGTGCGTTCGGGATCTTCAAGAAGGAAGCCGTGGTCGACGTAGGTGGCTACCAACAGGGACATCTCGGTGAGGACATGGAACTGACGATGCGGCTGCATCGGTACTACCGCAAGCAGCGGAAGCCATACCGGATCGTCTACGCGCCTGATGCCGTTGCATGGACGGAGGTGCCGACGACAAGAGAGGTGCTGCGCAAGCAACGGATTCGCTGGCATCGCGGACTGATGCAGGTCGTGTGGCAGTACCGGGGGATGCTGTTCAATCCGCGATACGGCATCATCGGGATGATCGCCTGGCCATCATTCGTCGCATTCGAGTTCCTTGCACCGATCGTCGAAGTGATCGGTTGGGTGGTTGTACCTGCATCGCTCGCGCTCGGGTTGCTCAACCTGGAGATAGCGATTCCACTCATCCTGGTTGCCCTGGCGATCGGCACGGCGAACTCGCTGATTGGACTGATCCTCGACGAGCGCTTCGGATACTACGAAGGTCCCGGAGAGGCGTGGCGGCTGCTGGTCTACTCGGTGGGAGAGCAGCTGGGGCTGCGGCAGCGAACGGTCTGGTGGCGGGTTCGTGCGATGTTTTGGAATCCGCGGCGGAAGGTCTGGGGTGACATGCAGCGCACGGGGGTTGGCAACCTGTCGCGAGAGGTGTCGTGATCCCGGCGGTGAACGCGCCGTCTGTAGTGGGGTCTCGGTGTCTCTTGGCACCTGCCGGCGCTTCGCAGTCTTGACCTTTGCTTCTCAGAACGCGATGTATCTTCGTCTCGCGGTCTGGCTGTGTACGCGGTTGCGGTACGGAATACGTCCTGTCACGTGACACCGTGTCGCCACCACCGCAACCCGGGACTGGCTACCGTCCGCTCACCCGCTTCCTGTGCAGCAGCTTCGCCAGCTCTCTGCTGCCGAGGAGTTGTGCAACGCCCGCGTAGACGAGGACGACGACGAGAGCGCCGGTGGCGAGAGCGCCGAGGGAGACGGCTGCATCAGGTACGGAACTGCCGGTGATGAGCCTGACCACACCCCAGGTGGAGAGGCCGGCCACGACGCCGGCGGCTGTGCTCCGCCAGGCTGTGTCAAGAACCGGTCTCAGATCTTCGACTCCATTGCGGACATACCAGATCGACGCGAGTGCAATGGCGTAGATGGCGATCGAGAGGGTGCTGGCGAGGGCGAGGCCTCGGATGTTCATGATGTGGAAGAGCCACATGTAGAGGGGTATCGCGACCGCGGTCGCCGCGGTGCCGACTCCGACGGGAATCCACATGCGACGTTGTGCGTAGAAGGCTCTGGCATAGATCTGGTGGATTGCCCAGAACGGGATACTCAGCGCGTAGAGGGCCAGGAGACTGGCGGTTACCAGGGTGTCGTCCGGTCCAAATCGGCCGCGCTGATAGGCGATGCGGATGGCGGGCAGCGCTGCTCCGGCAGCGGCGGCGGCCGCCGCACATCCGAAGAAGATGCCGTACCGCAGCGCGCGAGTGACCGTCTGGCGAAACTCACGAATGCGCCCTTCTGTGAACAGGCTCGCCAAGAACGGATACGCGGCGACACCGGCGGCCTGGGCGATCATTCCCACAGGGAGCATGTTGATGCGCCTGGCATAGGCGAGCAGACCGGTGGACCCGGCTTGTGCGAGCTGGCCGAAGAACTTGAGGAACTGCTCATCGAGGACGGCGACCGACTGTCCGAGCATGAGTGGCAGCGCCATCAGCAGGTATTCCTTCAAAGCGGGGTGATTCCAGGGAACGCCGCGCTCCCATCGGAGGCCGAGACGGTGCGCCCCATACCATTGGAGTCCGAAGTTCCCGATCGCTGCCCCGGCGAGAGCTCCCCATATGAACCCCTCTGCGGACGTGTCGCCCGCCCGCCATGCGAGCAGTCCGCCGGCGATGATCATGGTGTTGTAGACCAGGGGAGCCAGGATCGGTATGACGAATCGTTTGTGGGTGTACTGAACGGCCATGAACAGCGACCCGAGAACGAAGAAGATCTGGGCCGGGAACACGATGCGCATCAGGTGAGCGAGTTCGTCGAGTTCCGCAGCCGTGAATTTCGGGAAGACGACGGAGACGATGGGACGAGCGGCGATCATCGCAATCACGGTGAGCACCGTCATCGTGATGGCCACTGGACGAAAGACCGCAGCGAAGGATCGCCACCCTTCCCGTTCGTCTCCTGCTGCCAGGTGACGTGACAGGATCGGAATGAAGGTGATACTGAGGAACCCGCCGGCCATCAGATAGAACAGGATGTCAGGAATCGTGAAGGCATCCTGGAACAGATCCGCAGCGCGTGTCGACCCCAGGATCCCGGCGAGCGTCATGGTGCGGAGGAATCCGAGGAGGCGGGAAAGCAGGATGCCGCCGGAGACGATCAGGGCAGCCTTGCCGAGGCGCGTGCCGCTCATGGGGTGCCCCGAGCTGCACGCAGTTCTTCGAGCAGCTCTGCCGGTACCCGCAAGTCCCCATGCCCTCTTCCGACCCGCACACCGGGTAGGTACGAGCCGTGGTAGTCGGATCCCCCTGACGGTATGAGACCGTGGCTCCGTGCCACCGATGCGAGTTCCAAACGCTCGTCGGGCTGGTACTCGGCGCAATAGGCCTCGAGTCCGACGAGCCCGACCGACCGAAGCCATCGGAATGTGCGTGCGAACTCGTCGGCCGTGTTGTGTCCGAGAGTGTGGGGATGCGCGAGGACCGACACGGCACCCGACGCTTTTGTGAGCCCGATGGCGTTCTCGGGAGTGAGCCGCTTTTGGCTCACGTAGGCCGGCTTGCCGTCTGCCAGTAATTCGCAGAATGCGCTGTTGATGTCGTCGACGATGCCTTTGCGGACCAGGACGGCGGCGAAGTGGGGACGGCCGACGACACCCATGCCGGCCTCCAGTGCCACTTCTTTGTAGGTGATGTCGATACCGAGGTCTTGAAGACGTTCGACAATCGTGTGATTGCGGACATCTCGCCCGCGTTGGATGTTGGCGAGTTCGTCTTGGAGGGGTCCGGGCCCTGCGTCGAGGAAGAGCGCGACCATGTGCATGGTGCCCGGTGTCCATTCGCAGGAGATCTCAACTCCGGGCACGAGTTCTACGCCCTCTTGGTCGGCAGCCTGGTGCGCCTCAGGTATGCCTTCGAGGGTGTCGTGATCCGTGAGTGCAACAGCCGTGAGGCCGGCCTCAGAAGCACCATGGACGACGTCGGTCGGCGAGTCGCTCCCATCGGAGAAGAAGCTGTGTGTGTGCAGATCCACTGCCATCGAGGTGAGCGTACCTGGAGAGTTCGCCGAGTCCATGCCTGCGTGGCTCAAGATGGGGCCAGTGAGGTGGAAGGTCAGCCGGTGATGTTGATCGTCACCGTGTTGATGTAGACGGTCTCCAGGGGGTTGCTGTTCTCGCCTGACGCCGAGGGACCGACCGGAACCGCCGCGATCGCATCGAGGGTGGTATCACCGTCGAGGACCGTGCCAAGCAGCGAGAATCCGGGTTGGAGGCTCGTGTCGTCGAGCACGACGAAGAACTGACTTCCCGTGGAGTCGGGTCCCGAATTGGCCATGGCGACGACACCGCGATCGTAGGCGAAACCTGCCGGCGGGAACTCGTCGGCGATCGTATAGCCGGGCCCACCGGTGCCGACTGCTGTCGGGTCGCCACCCTGGATCACGAAACCAGGGACGATGCGATGAAAGACGGTTCCGTCGAAAAAGCCCTGTCGGGCGAGGAACACGAACGAGTTGACCGTCTGTGGAGCGGCCGTGGGATCCAGATGGATGACGATGTCACCGCAAGATGTCGCAACCGTGGCGGTCACGATCGCAGCAGGGTCGATCTGCTGGTCGTCCGGGGCATCGAACTGCATCTGCCGTGCGGGTGGTGGAGCAGTTGCACCACAGGCCACCTGCTGGCCTCGGAACGCCTCGTAGGCGGGACCAAGGGCTGAGGGAGCGGTCGTGTCTGTCGTCGGCTCGGCGATCGTCGTGGATGACGATTGCGTCGAGGTGGTCGTGGTGGTCGCGTCCGATCCCCTGGTCAGATTCGAGAGGGTAACGACGGCCATCACGAATGCCGCAATCCAGATGCTCTGGATGAAACGCCGTTTCAGGAGCGCGTTTCGGCGGGCTCTTTGCAGACGTTTCCGTTTCTCTTCCCGGTTGCGGTGCTGACGATCGCGTTTCTCGCTTGGCATGACGGAGCGATGCTAGTGCCTCGGCGGGCAACGTTTCCGGCCGACAGAACGGCGAACCCAGGGCTCGTAGGTACCCGTGGGGTACCCCTGAGCCCTGGGTTCGGGAGTTTGGCCAGTACACTCCCTGCGCGACATGGGCCTGTATGTTCAAAAGTTCGGTGGAACGTCGGTGGCGGACGCGGAGCGGATTCGGCGGGTCGCCGCCCGGGTCGCCGCGACGAAACGTGCCGGCAACGAGGTGCTCGTCGTCGTGTCCGCGATGGGGTCATCGACCGACGACTTGATCGACCTTGCCAACCAGGTGCATCCCGATCCACCCGGGCGCGAAATGGACATGCTGCTGAGTGCCGGTGAGCGAATCGCAATGTCGCTGCTCGCGATGGCGATCCATGCCGAGGGGATCGAGGCCGTCAGTTTCACCGGTTCACAGGCGGGAATCCTGACCGATTCGCGTCACGGAGGAGCAAAGATCCAGGAGATTCGTGGTTTCCGTGTCGTGGAGAGCCTCGGAGAGGGGAAAGTCGTCATCGTTGCCGGGTTCCAGGGAGTCGATCCGGAGTCCAAAGATGTGACAACACTTGGACGGGGCGGTACGGACACGACAGCCGTGGCGCTCGCTGCAGCGAACCATGCCGATGTGTGTGAGATCTACACGGATGTGGACGGGGTATTCACCGCCGACCCTCGGCTGGTCCCTGCTGCTCGGAAGCTCGATGAGATCACGTTCGAGGAGATGCTCGAGTTGGCATCGACCGGTGCGAAGGTGTTGATGGCGCGATCTGTGGAGGTTGCGCAGCGGTTCGGTATACCGTTGCATGTTCGTTCGTCGTTTCATGATGGGCAGGGTTCCTGGGTGAAGGAGGCCACAATGGAGCAAGCGATCGTTCGTGGGATTTCTCACGACACAGCAGAGACAAAAGTCACCATCGTTGGCGTCCCCGACCGTCCGGGAGTCGCCGCCTCGGTGTTTGCACCTCTTGCCGACCGTGGGGTGAATGTCGACATGATCGTGCAGAACGTATCGCACGATGGAACGACCGACATCAGCTTCACGATTCCCAAAGGCGGAGTCGCCGTTGCAGAGGAGACCGCGCGTGAGGTTGCCCGAGAGGTGGGCGCCAAAGCGGTGCTGGTAGACCTCGAGATCGGCCGCGTTTCCGTCGTCGGAGTGGGGATGCGGTCGAACCCGGGCATTGCCGCGCGCATGTTCAAGGTCTTGGCCGATCACGGCATCAACATCGAGATGATCTCGACGTCGAGCATCCGGATCTCGTGTGTGATTCGAGAAGGTCAGGTCGAGCAGGCCGTGCGGGCTCTGCACAGGGCCTTTATCGAGGAGGAATCCGATGGGTAGCGTGCGAACCGCTGTCGTCGGAGCGACGGGCGCTGTGGGGAGGGCGATGGTCTCGATCCTGGAGGAACGAGGCTTCCCACTGTCGGAGTTGCGGCTGATGGCCAGCAGTCGTTCTGCCGGACGAGTCGTGGAAACCGCGTGGGGTGAGGTCGAAATCGAAGATCTGGACAAGGCGGACCCGGCCGGTATCGACGTTGCCCTGTTCTCGGCAGGAGGATCCCGATCGCGGACGTACGCTCCTGCGTTTGCCCATGCCGGAGCGGTCGTCGTCGACAACTCGTCGGCCTTCAGGATGGATCCGGAGGTCCCGCTCGTGGTGGTGGGCGTGAACGATGCCGCGGCGAAGAGGCATCGGGGGATCATCGCCAATCCGAACTGCACGACGATGGGGCTGATGATGGCCGTCGCTCCGCTGCACAGAGCAGCCGGTATCGAATCAATGGTGGTGAGTTCCTACCAGGCCGTGTCGGGTTCCGGCCAGCAGGGCATCAACGAACTGACCCGCCAGTTGGCCGAGCTCGGTGAGGACCTCGATGCCCTTTCCGGCGGCGGATGGAAAGATCCTGGCGGTGACGTGTATGTGCGACCAATCGGATTCAACGCATTGCCGTTCGCGGGCAATGAGGCAGATGCCGGCTACACCGATGAAGAGTGGAAGCTGGTGAATGAGAGCCGCAAGATTCTCGATCTTCCCGAGTTGCGGGTCGAACCGACATGTGTGCGGGTGCCGGTGATGGTGGGCCACGGCATCACGGCCACGCTCATGTTCTCGCGGCCACTGGGAGTGGAGGAAGCGACCCGGCTTCTCGAAGAGGCCCCCGGCGTGGAGGTTTGGTCGGACCGGGTGCCGACGCCTCTGGACTCTGCCGGACGTGACGAGACCCTTGTCGGCCGAATACGGGAGACGCTCGGGACACCGGGAGGGTTGAATCTCTGGTGCGTCTCTGACAACCTTCGCAAGGGTGCTGCACTGAACACGGTGCAGATCGCAGAGCTACTGCTGTAGGCAGTTAGGCGAGACCCGGACAGCTCCGTGTGACCCAGGGTGGTTCGTGTAGGACGAGCTCTCGAGTGTCGCTACCCGAGCAAGGACTCAGCATGAGTTCAGGGGGGAGCGCTGGAAGGTTCGGCGATGTGTGGCGCGCGTGCGCCGGGGCGACCGCCGTCGCAATCGGACTCGGTGCCGGCTGCGTGGGCGCATCGCCGCCCGCCCCCTCACAGAAGATCACCGATACGTAAACAGCTCCGTCGCTCGTCGTGGCCATGCCGGTGCCCATGGACGTCCATCTCGACGAGGTGATCAGACCCCAGTGGGGAGGACTGTTGCGGAAGGCTTCGAAGATCGAGTCGAGATTGGGTCCGACTCCGACGACTTCACCGGCTGCGGAGCAGACGCTGAGCAACGGATTCAGGTTCGTGTGGAACTGCTTGCCTGCCTTGGCCTGCGCGGCTGCAGATTGTCCTGCGAGGGCATCTGCCGCCATCAGGATCGGAAGGTCGGGAGAACGCACAGCGTCCACTTTCGCGGCCAAGGCGTCGGCGAGCACAGGACCGGCAAGTCCCAGGACCATAGCAAAACTCAGGACAACAGCAGCGATAGGACGTAGGGCGCGCACGAGTTGGCAGCATAGGAAATCCGAGCAGTAAGAGCCAAGTCGCGGTGGCCCTCGTAGCTTCCGGACAGGCCTCATGTGTCTCGTCGAAATCACCGTTCTCGTGACGGTTGACCGGGATCATTCCTGGTGATTTCCGGTGGCGGGAGCGACGTGCGACTCATGGAGATGAGCTATGGCATGTCCGATGACTCCGAGGCGGGTGGCGCGCTCGGCAAGTGGGCACGATCGGCGAGGCCGCCGAGGCGGCTGGGGTGTCGACGAGTACGGTGTCGAGCCTGATCCGAGAGCGTGAGCGGCTGGTTGGCTGCAGCGCGTCCAGGCGCACCACCTATGGCGATCAATTCGTGACGGGTTACCTCAGGATCACGGACCGACCGAAATCTCCGTGATGGAGGCGCGGCCGGACCTGGTTCTCGGCGACGGAGAGTTACCTACCCAGCGTTGACATGGTGCGGGCGTTTCCATTTGCCGTTGCGGGGGAAGGCATCGACTGCTCCTGTCGGGACTTGTCCTGTCGGGTGCCCGTCACCGAGTCTGACCGCTCGCGGGTCCAGGCGTTCGCCTCGGCAAGAACAGCGATTGAACACTTGGGCATTGACATTGGCGGGTTCCCGGCGCAGGTTGTAGATAGTCAAGCGAGGGGATCGTCAATGGCTTTCCTACTGCAACATTGTGATCGCCGCGACACGGCAGATCGGATCGAGTTTGGTGAGGCCGCCTATGGACTCTGCCGAGCGTTGCGAGGAAGTGACGGGATCGCGAACTCCCGGTTCTACTGGGTCAACGCAGACCGCATCGTCATCCTCACCGAGGCGGAGTCGATGGTGGACTTGGATCGGCCACCCAAGCCAGAAGCGGCGAGCGCGCTGTTTCGTCTCGCCGACCTGGCGCGTTTCACCGACGAGGAGCGCTGGTTCGACCCGGGCGTCGGGGAGGACACCTACCGCATGGCCGGCAGGTAACAACGCTCACCGGCAGGTGAGCACCGCGTCAAGGAACCTCCCCTTCCGCGCCGCCGAGCAGTGCCGTCCGCCAGTCGGTCGGGTGGCTCCGCTTGGCAGCGGGTGGGTGACACGGATACCTGCTCGACCGGGCGAGACCTGTCATCTCCGAGCTGCTTCCCAGGTCGGACAGGAGCGCGTTGAGGCTGTGCCGTCTTGGGGCGATATGGCGGTCCTCCACCGTCATCCATGTGACGCTCTGATTGGCTGACATCTCTTTGGCCACCTCGTCAAAGAGAGGGTCAGATCCCGTGGTGACGACCAGTGTCGGGGTCTGTAAGCGACTGAACTCGGCTGGGCCGAGCTGTGCCGACCATGGAGGAGCGAGAGGCCGTATCCGTTGTATGTGAACGCGCTGTGCTTCAGTCAGCTCTGCACGCTCTGACTCCTGGTCAAAGCCTTGCAGCAGTGGGCAGACACCTCCCACGGCTAGAGCAGCCGCCGGAGCTGAGGAACCGGGCAGCTTTGGGTGCGGTCTTGTTCCCGTCGGATACCCGGCCGATCCCGAAGCTCACCGTCAACACGCGAGTACCGGCAGAGCTTGCCGGCGTCTTTCACGTTGCCGATGCACCGTGCTAGATGTGCGGCCCGGCGGCGATCACGGCCTCGGAAACATCGTCTGCGTACTGCTCAAAGTTCCTCCGGAACATTCCGGCCAGCTTGACGGCTTGCGTGTCGTAGGCAGATGGATCGCCCCAGGTGTTACGAGGGTTGAGCAATTCGGCGGGAACCCCTGGAACCTCTGTCGGGATCGAGAGGCCAAAGATGGGGTTCTGGTGGTACGTGGCCTCGTCGAGGTCGCCGGCGAGTGCCGCGTTGAGCATCGCCCGCGTGTGGGGGATCCGGATCCGGTGGCCGACACCGTGGGGTCCACTGGTCCATCCGGTGTTGATCATCCAGAGTCCGGTGCCGAACTCTTCGATCTTGTCGGCGAGGACGTCCGCGTAATACGAGGGCGGCAACGGAAGGAACGGGGCGCCGAAGCATGGGGAGAAGGTGGCGGCCGGCTCGTTCACACCCCTTTCCGTGCCGGCGAGCTTGGCGGTGTACCCGGAGATGAAATAGTACATCGCTTGCTCGCGAGTCAGTCGTGAGATCGGAGGGAGCACACCGAACGCGTCCGCAGACAGAAACACGATGTTACGCGGGTGCGCTGCCATGCCGCTTTTCACGATATTGGGAAGGTGCACGAGCGGATATGAGCTGCGGATGTTTTCGGTGCGAGTTGCGTCGTCCCACTCCACCCGGCGGCTCTCAGGGTTGATCACCACGTTCTCGAGCAGCGTCTCGAACTGGTTGGTGGCCTCGAAGATGAGCGGTTCGTCCTCGGGACTCAGGCAGATCACCTTGGCGTAGGAGCCGCCCTCGATGTTGAAGATGCCGTTGACGCCCCATCCGATCTCATCGTCGCCGATCATGTTCCTCGTCGGGTCCGTCGCCAGGGTGGTCTTGCCGGTACCGGAAAGTCCGAAGATCACGGCCGAATGTCCTGCCTGGTCGACATTGGCCGAGGCATGCATACTGAGCACACCTTTCTTCGGCAGCAGGTAGTTCAACACCGAAAAGACCGACTTCTTCATCTCGCCCATGTACGTGGTGCCACCGATCAGGAGCACCTTGTGCTCGAAGGAGATGATGATGAAGACTTCGCTGCGGGTGCCGTCACGCTCAGGGATTGCTTTGAAGTCCGGAGCGTGCACGAGCGTGAAGTCCGGGTGAAACGGTTCGATCTCATCGTCGAGCTCGTAGGAGCGCGGTAAGCGGAACATATTCCGGCAGAAATGCGCGTGCCACGGACTCGAGGTAATCGCCCGGACGGCCAGCCGGTACCGCGGGTCTGCTCCCGCGTACAAATCCTGGACGTAGAGATCGCGCTCGGCCAGATGTTCTGTCACTCGCGCATAGAGAGCGTCGTACACCTCGGGCTCGATCGGATGGTTGACGTCACCCCACCATATGTCGCCCTCGGTCTGAGGGTCGCGGACGATGAACTTGTCCTTGGGGCTCCGGCCGGTGTAAGGCACGGTGTTGACAACGAGTGGTCCCCGGTGGGCCAACACGCCCAGCCCTCGTTCGAGGGTGTGCTCAATCAGAACCGGCGTCGACAGGTCCCAGAAGACTTCGTGTTTCGGCTCGATGCCGTGAGGGATGAGATCGTGCATGTGGATTCCTTCTCTCTTGGCCCTCCTGGGATGTGGCCAGGATACCTCTGGCGCTTTCGTAGCCGACCGGCGTGACGGCTTGACGTCCGGCCTCGCGCCGGGCGGCAAAGCGGCGACCGGCGAGGTTGACTGCGGTAGGGGAGAAGTCGACCCCGTGACTTCGAACCTATGGCGAGCCAACGAGATTGCCTCAGTTCCTAGTCCACAGCCGAGATCGATCGCCCGACCAGAACGGCCCCGTCCCCCCTGGATCAGTTGCCGAAGCATCCCCGTGGCCGAGCCGAACACCCACGTCTTGGGCATCCGGAATCATCGCCGTCAACCGATAGAGCGGTTCATACAACCGCCTCAGCGAGATTCTCCTTCTCGAACGAAGTGATGCCGATTACCGAACCCTGATCTATTTGACCCCACATGACGACGTCACGGACCCGACGCTTCGGTCGCACCGCCAGAGAACCGCCGACATGCCCAGACGGTCTCACAACTTTCGAAGTCCATCTGCCGAGAAGGGGTACGAAAGGTCAAAGGTGGCAATGGCGATCTGACTCAGACCTCAGTGTCGCCTGTTGGGACGGAGCTGAGTGCCGAGCTGCCGTCATGTTCGGCATCATAGGCGGCCGTCTTGGGGCCGCTCCTAGTTTGGTGTTGTCAACATGATCACACCGGAGAGAATCACCGCCACACCGAGGAAAGACCGTGGCCCTACGAGACTTGTGCCGGTGGCAGCGTCGATGGCGAGCCCGGAGATGAGCTGAGCGCCGACGGCCACGGCTAGGACGGCCGCGACACCGACACGACTGGAGGCGAATCCGAGAGCTGCCACGACGACCCATCCTCCAATACCCAGCGGTATCCACCACCAGAGCCGCGTCACAGCTGCAACGTCGGACCAAGCCCCGCTGGTCGTCGCCCAAGTTGCTGCCACGGCAACCCCGGAGAGTTGGAGTGCCAGCGAGACGGCGAGCGGATGAGCGTTGCTGGAAGCTCGGCCAACGAGTGCGACCTGGAGGGCAATTCCCATTCCGACGAGACCGGCGATGATGTATCCACTACTCATTTCACGACTCCTTTGTTGTCGTGCGGAGAGCAGTGACCGGCTCGACCTGAATCTGTCGGTTCAGACGGCCCGCAAGGCCGGTGCCAGATATCGTAGGGCCGGAGATCGGAGAACGCACCCACCTTGAGCCGGCACATTGCGGGCATATCCAGGCACCAGCGGGTCGTCGGGTTGACGGGGTGGTTGACAGCGGAATCGGCGGGGTACGAAAAGCCAAAGGTGGTATTGGCGATGTGATCTCGACCACAAGCTATCGCAACCTGGTCGAGTGGCTGCTCGGTATGTAAGGATATGGGGCGGTTTCGTGGTGTTCTCAGTTGGGGAGCAGCAGGGTGTCGAGCCCTGTCCGATTACCGCCTGGGGATGGAGACGCCGGAAGGAGAATCATGAGCGACTATTCGCATCTGTTCAGGGAGCAGTACAGCACCTCGCTGCTGGCTGACGCTGCGTTCCGGGCCGGGATCGAGGTGGGGCTGCCGGAGTCAGGGCTACGGCCTCTCGACATGCACAGCAGGTTGGCCGGTCCGGCGGTCACGGTCGAAGCGGACAACGATCTGGTTTCCATTTTGGAGGCGGTCCACCGAGCCGCGCTGAACGACGTTGTCGTGATCGCCAACCGCACTGCGGATGTGGCGCTGATCGGTGATCTGATCGGAACCGAGGCGGTCCGGAAAGGGTTGGCGGGGTTTGTGGTTGATGGCCTGGTGCGAGACATCGTCGATCTGGTTGATCTGCGGGTTCCTGTCCATTGTCGAGGTTCCTACCCAGTTGGTCCGCTCAAGGTTCCGGCTGCCATGAAAGGCATCGGTATCGTCGGGGGGTCTGTGTCGATCGGCGGAGTCACCGTGGCTCCGGGTATGTGGGTGTTTGGGGATGCAGACGGTCTGATCATCCTCAAGGCCGGCGATCTCAAAGCAGTCTTCGACCATGCCGCGGTCGCCCTGCGACAGGAAGAAGCGTTGGCCCGTGAAATCGCCTCGGGGACTGCCCTGGGGGATGCGTTCGAACTCGACTCGTTCCTCTCCAAACGCAGGAAAGACCCCCAGGCCGACTTCAACGCCCACCTGGCCGAAATCGGCCGAGCCATCTGACCGGCCTGACCAAGCCCGCAATGCGAACCGAATGATCGCGGCGTCGGGCCATCGCCCTCACATGATGCGATGAGTGGGTGGGGGGCCTTCCCGTTCGTCGGTGACCCGGCACCATTCGGGCTGCCGTATCAAGTGACCCATCCGACGGATGCATCGGGGATGTGCGTCACAGGCTTGGACCACCATCGAACTCCATGATGTCAGCCTGCTGATCTCGAGTGCGCCGATGCTGCTCCGATGAGTGCTGGTCAGTTGGCGAATCGTGTGAACCGCATACCATCGACGGCTCCCGCCGGCGTGCGCCCATTTACAGAAGGCGAGGCTTCGTGGTGTATCAGAGGAGACCGGCGCGCGAACATGCTGCGGCGCACGCCAGATCCGGCAAACTGTGGCATGCCGATGATAGGTCCGACATTCGGTTGGTAGGGTGGTTGATGTTGAGAATCGGAGGGGTGCGAAGAGTCAAAGGTGGCACCAGCGGTGTGGGCCCGACCACCAGCGGTCGTGGCCTTACCGGGGCATCATGGATCGAGGACTCTCCAGTGCGTTGGCGCGTGACGCTCATTATCGTGATATTGATAGGTGGCTGTGGCACAACCACCGAGGGTGTCGACACACCGGGAGGCGCCATCGTGACCGAGCGAATCGATCTCCCACCGCCCGTGGCGGCCGGTGGAGGCTCACTGGCGGACGCGTTGTCCCGGCGTCGTTCAGTTCGTGAGTATGAGCCGATGCCTCTTGATTTGGCCGACATATCCCAGCTCCTGTGGGCGGCGCAGGGTATTACCTCGAGTGCTGGTCAACGCACCGCGCCATCGGCGGGCGGCCTGTGTCCGCTGGAGATCTATGTGGTCACCGGCCGCGGGCGATACCACTACGACCCGTACCGTCATCAACTCGAAGTTCTTGGCGAGGAGGATGTGCGAAGGGAACTGTCCCGAGCGGCTCTCTCCCAGCAGGCCGTGGAGGAGGCAGCTGCGGTCTTCGTCTTGGCTGCGGTCTATTCCCGGATCGAGCAGAAGTACGGTGATCGAGCCGAGCGGTACGTGAAGCTCGAAGCCGGGCATGCCGCCCAGAATCTCTTGCTGCAGGCCGTCTCTCTTGGGTTGGGAGCGGTGCCGATCGGTGCCTTTTACGACGATCAGGTGCAGAGGGTATTGGGGCTTCCGAGTGACCACGAACCGCTGTATCTCATCCCAGTCGGGCATCCGGCGAAGTAGCCGGGTGACCGGCACCCCCGGGAGATCGCTCGCAGTCACACACGTGCCGACCGACTCGTCCCCTCCGCAGGCGTGACGCGCGTTTTCCCAAGCCATCGAGATGTCAGCCACGCCGCATTCTTCAGTGACAGGTCCTCTGTTGAATCTCTGTCGACAGGCGTAGGGGGGTTTCGCAGCCGTACCGTCTGATCGGGCTCTACCGGCGGGTCGAATGCGACACGCTTGGAGAGGCAGTGACCGCCAGAGGGGTTCTTGCGTTCGTCACGGAGCTGCGGCCGGATGCTCACGAGAAGCCGACGGATGGAATACCCACTGCTTATCACCAGACTACGGACAGGATTACCGGTTTCCGGTGACCTTTTGTTCCGCATATGAGTCTGACCGTGCGACGATCGGTGGTACGACCGCCATTTGTTGCGATCGGGACCTAGTCGAGTAGAGAGAGCATTGATCATGACCAACGGGCATCCGGTGTTGATTCAGGGCGGTATGGGAGTCGGGGTTTCGGGCTGGCGGCTCGCCTCTGCGGTTTCCTGCGCCGGTCAGCTCGGAGTTGTGTCGGGCACCGGGATCGATGCGGTCCTGGTGCGTCGCTTGCAGCTGGGTGACGTCGGTGGACATGTTCGGCGGGCACTGGAGGCTTTTCCTGTCCCCGGTGTCGCTGCTCGTATCCTCGATCGGTATTTCTTGCAGGGCGGCAAGCCTCCCAAGGCTCGTTTCCGCTCAAAGCCGATGTTGAAGGCGACACCATCGCGCCGTCTCCGAGATCTGTTGGTGGCCTCCAACTTCGTTGAGGTGTTCTTGGCCAAGGAGGGACACGGGAATCCGGTGGGGATCAACTTCTTGGAGAAGGTTCAGCTGCCGACCTTGGCGTCGCTGTATGGGGCGATGCTGGCCGGCGTGGATCACGTGTTGATGGGGGCGGGAATCCCCCGTGCCATTCCGGGAGTGTTGGATCGGCTGGCCGAGAATCTGCGAGTCCGCCTGAAGTTCGACGTGAAAGGCGCCGCCCGGGATGCCGACACGGTCACCGAGTTCGACCCGGTTGCGTACACCGGTGGTGACCCTCCCAAGGTGAAGCGCCCATTTTTTCTGGCCATCGTGTCTTCGGATGTGCTGGCAACGATGCTGACCCGGAGGACCGAATCGCACGTGGACGGTTTTGTCGTTGAGGCGCCCACCGCCGGCGGTCACAACGCGCCACCACGTGGCAGGCTCCAGTTGACCGACTCCGGAGAGCCTGTCTACGGCGACCGAGACATCCCCGATCTCAACGTGATCCGCGAGCTCGGCCTCCCGTTTTGGCTGGCCGGGTCGCGCGCCGAACCGGAAGCGATTGCCGACGCCCTCCAGTTGGGTGCCACCGGGGTGCAGGTAGGGACCGCTTTCGCCTTCTGTGAGGAGTCGGGGTTGGAACCCGCGACGAAACGGCGGGTGTTGGAGCTGAGCCGGCAAGGCCGGGCTCGAATCTTCACGGATCCGGCGGCGTCACCCACCGGCTTCCCTTTCAAGGTTGTGAACCTGGAGGGGACCCTTTCTGAACCCGAGGTATACGCAGGGCGCGAGCGGGTCTGCGATCTCGGATACCTCCGGCATGCGTATCAGCGCGCGGACGGATCATTTGGATGGCGCTGTCCGGCAGAACCGATAGACGACTTCGTGGCCAAAGGTGGATCGAAGGAGGACACGGTGGGTCGCAGGTGTCTGTGCAACGCCCTGCTTGCCAACATCGGACTCGGCCAAACCCAGAGATCAGGAGCCCCGGAACGTCATCTGCTGACTTCCGGAGACGACATTGCCGACGTGGCTCGTTTCCTTCCCGAGGACGCTCACACCTACACCGCCGGCGATGTCATCGAGTACCTCTTGAGTGACTTGCCGGCCTAGGAGGCGCTCATGTTCGTGTTGGCGGCGCCCAAGGTGTGGGTGCGATCGGACGACTGCATGGTTCGCCTGAACCACGGAAGGTCCGGCTGTCTGCGGTGGCGGTCTTTCAGGCTTTGATCCCGCTGGTCGCGAAGACGCGATGCGGCACGCAGAGTTCACCCGGGAACTCGCGGGCGAGTAGTTCGGCCAGCTCAGTGTCGAAGCGCTCGACCTGGTCGTCGCTGAGAGCGGAGCCGACACCGTTGCAGGTGCGGATGCGGCCGCGCCAGTCCATGTGCGTGAATGGCACGTTGGTCACATAGCTGAAGCTCTCGATGTGCTGGAAGCCCCCGCGATCGAGAGCTTGCACCTGCTCGGGGTGCACGCCACGCCAGCCCGCCTTGGGCCAGCCAGGGTCGTGCTGCAGAATCAGGTCCTCGGTACGGCCGGCGACATTGCCGGGCAGGGACACGTAGCTGAAGTTGCAGATGAGCAGGCGACCGCCTGGGGCGAGGATGCGCTTGACCTCTTCGATGGTCTTGTCCGCGTCGAACCACCACCAGCATTGACCCGCGCTCACGAGGTCAAAGCCGGCGTCGTCCTGGCCGGCGGCTTCGGCGCGCCCCTCGACGAAGTGAGCGGACAGTTCGCGCTCGACGGCAGCTCGGCGTGCGACTTCGAGCAACTCGGGGGCGATGTCGATGCCAGTGACCTCGAGTCCGCGGGCGGCGAAGCCCAAAGCGAGCGAGCCAGTGCCAGTGCCGAGATCGAGGGCGCGTTCGCCCGCAGCGATCCAGCGGCTGTGCACCAGGCGGTCGAAGAAGCTCTCAGGAAAGCCCGGACGATGACGTTCGTAGTCGACGGCAGTGTGGCCAAAGTCGATGACTCGGCCCTCATGGTCAATAGATCCGGCGTCCTTGCTCACGGGAGGAATCTAGCTCCTGGCCGCGTCGTCTCGTAACGTTCAACCGGCGCTGCATGCCTCCGTCTTCTGGCCCGGCAGGTCGTGTGTCACGCGCCCAACAGGGTCACTGACACTGGAATTGGAAGGGTAGGAAGAGTCAAACGTGGCCCTGGCGGTACGGTCCGGATCGCGGTGTTTGTCACCCAGGAGTAGGGCCGCCTATGAGGTGCGGGTATGGGCACTCGGAAGACACGGGCATGTCGCCTATGCCGGGCGATCCGGGTGCCTGACGTCAGATCGGTGAGTGCGGTATTGATCGCTTTCAGGACCGGCTCGGGGCCGGGTGATCTGTCACACTGTGGTGGTGGTTGAGATCCGCGAGGTCGAACGAGTTGATGCGCAGCTGGTTGAAGGGTTCGGTCGGCTGATTCCGCAGCTGTCTTCGACCAGCCGGTCTCCGACCGCTGAAGAGCTACAACGCCTGCTGGAATCGGACACCACCGTGCTGTTCGCGGCTTGGGAGGACGGGACGATCGTAGGGGCGTTGACCCTGGTCGTGGCACGGCTCCCGACCGGGATCCGGGCCCGGATCGAGGATGTCGTGGTGGATGAAGCGTTTCGGGGCAGGGGGGTGGCAGCCGAGCTCAGCCAAGCGGCCCTCCGGCGCGCCGCCGCGGAGGGAGCCAAGACAGTCGATCTGACCTCGCGCCCGGATCGGACAGCCGCCAACCGCCTCTACGAGCGGCTCAGGTTCGAGAAACGAGACACCAACGTCTACCGGCTGCGCCTAAGCGGCGAGTGAGAGGGCGTTCCCGCATTGCCGGCACGTGGTTTCCTCGCTTGATCTCACCGGGAGGAATCAACCTGCACGACTTGTGTCGGACCCAACCCGTTGACCGCTTAGCCTCAAGTGACCTTTACATCGGTTTGGGTGAGCGGGCAGTGTTTGTAGCTCGTTCGAGGAGGTCGGACGGTGATGCAGGGATGGGGTCCGCCTCGTCGGTTGTCCTTTCCTGAGCGGCTGGAGTTGGGGCATCGTGTCGGCGATGGGGAACGGTTCGAGGATGCGGCCCCGGTTCGTCGGTGTGGGTCTGGGATGCAGGCGACGTTCCGATGGGCGAAGATCAGATCTTGGGCTGTTCGGAGGCCTGGCGCCGGAGGGTCTCGCAGACGAGATACATGGCGTGTGACCAGAGCAGCGGTGAAGCGATGGCTCCCCAGCGTTGGCGCCATGGCTTGTAGCAGGAGGGGTCATTGAGGTTCTCCGGAACCTGCTCGGGCAAGTATCCCTCTTCGGTGGCGTGTGCTTCCACCCAATCGATGGCGGTCTTGGCTTGGTCGTACGCTCCACGCTCGTGGTAGTACCAGGCGAGCCAGCACGTGAGCAGCAGCCATTCACCGCCCCCGTAGTAGGTGTCGGTGGGGTACCGGTGCAGGCCACCACCCTTGCGGAGTGTGGCTTCGATCTGGGCAACTGTGCCGAGCATCTTCGGGTCATCAGGATCTACCACGCGATAAGGGACGGCCAGCCCAAGCAAGCTCGCGTCGACAACATCGGATCCCGGGAACTTGACGAAGTGACCGTTCTTTCGGGCCTCGGTTGCGATGAACTTTGAGACGGAGGCGAGCGTCCCATGATGGGAGACACCATCGATTGCCTGATGGGCAGTGAGGCCTCCATGGATCGCAGCGACGGTGTGGGTATGGACGCTGTCCGGGAACTCTTCCCAGCAGTCGTAACAGGGTTTTGCCCAGAGGGCCGTGAGGTAATCGGCAACCAGATTGGCAGCGGTGTGCCATTCGGCATCCAGTTCTCCACCGGTGCGCTGAAGGTGGTCATTGAGCGACCACAGCCATGTCCCGAACCCATCGAGTTGGTAGTCGGGCCAGTTCTCCCCACTGGCTTCATGACCGTCGGTCGTGTAGCGCGTGTGCAGGAAATCGGCGCGGGTCAACGGTTCGCAGCGTTCCGCCTTGGCCGCGGCGCGCCGCACCGTGTCTGCCCGGCTGTTGATGACGGCGGCTGCCCATTGGTGAAACCTGCGAGAGCTGTCATGTTCGCCGACGAGATCCATGGCATAGGCGATGTACGATCCGTCCCGGAACCAGGCGTACCGATAGGTCGGGAAGTCCGGGGAGGCCGGGTAGGCGCCACCACGGGTCTGGTTTTCGAGAATGATCTCGATACTTCGGTCGTAGAGGTCCAAAATCAGGCTTCCTTCCCTGGCTCGAGTTCCATGGACACCCTCGCCCGGTAGTCGATCGACGGCACCGTCACTCCATTGAGCAAGCTGAAGACGGTAGTCGTCTCCGTCCGGACCGGCGCACCACATCTACGTATCTGTGGCGTCGGAGGGCGGATGCTTCGGCTCCGGGCGTTGTGGCGACGAAGCCCTGTGGCCCGAGGCATGCACCCGGTCACAAGGCGCCGGGGTCGGTTGACAGCAGGAGTTTCCCGTTCGTATACTCCATTTATTCAATGAATGAACAACATGCCAACCGTGATTGGATGAAGCGCGTCAATCGCAATCTCGTCCTGAATCTGGTGAAGAGCGCGGGTCCGATCTCCCGCAAAGAGATCTCCATACGCTCGGGGTTGAGTGCGGCAACGGTCACCAATCTCACGGCCGAGTTCATCGCCGAGGGTCTTGTTCATGAGATGGGCTCAGGGAAGGCGGTCCGGGGTCGTCCGCCGATTCTTCTTCGCCTCAACACACAAGCAGGTTTCGTTGCCGGGGTGAAGGTGATGCGAGGCTCACTCGCGGTCGTGGTAACGGACCTGGACGCCGAGGTGATCTACTACCGCGCCGTGCCCCTCACGGCGTCCGGTGACGGGTCGACGATGTCTCCCGATGAGGTGCTGGAAGCCGTGGCCGCCATGGTAGAGGCAGCCTTCACCGCCAGTGGTGTCGATCGTTCTCATGTGCTCGGTGTCGGGCTCGGCCTCGCTGGTTTGATCGACGGCCAGACCGGAACGTGCCGCTATTCACCGTTTTTTGGCTGGCGAGACGTCGACTTGGTGGAACGTCTGCAATCCGCTCTGGGTCTCGAGGTGTTTGTCGAGAACGATGTCAACGCTCTCACAATCGCCGAGCAGTGGTTTGGGCACGGGCATGGTCGATCTCACTTCGCGGTGGTGACCATCGGATCTGGGATCGGGCTGGGATTAGTTCTGAACGGCCAGTTCTACCGGGGGAGCGGTGGCTCGGCCGGGGAACTCGGGCACATAACGGTTGCCGGCGATGGTCCCGAATGCACTTGTGGGAGGCGAGGATGCCTCGAGGCCATCGCCTCCGACTCGGCGGTGGTTCGCCAGGTTGTCGAGGCGATCGACGCCGGGGAGAAGACGGTCCTCGACTCCGAGTTGGTGACCATCGAAGCGGTCGTGGCCGCCGCCGACGGTGGGGACCTGGTCGCCCAGAAAGTACTGGCTCAATCGGGTCACTGGCTTGGTGTCGGGCTGGCGACTGTCGCGAACGTTCTGGCGCCGGAACTCATCATCGTCGGAGGTGAAGGGGTCGCCGCCGGGCATTGGCGACTGGACCCGATGCACCTCGCGTTCAGCGAACACGCCTTCGACCATGTCGCCGAACGAACCCAGGTGATCATCGAACCGGCCGGCGATGAGACGTGGGCCCGAGGGGCCGCCTGTGTCGTTCTTGGTGAGCTCTACAAGTCGCCGCTGCTCGACCGAGCCGCCGCTCCGCGAGAACAGCCGACTGCAACAGTTTCCACATCAGACAGTTGACCAAACGAATAGGAGGAGGATCTTTGATGCGAACACATGCTCTCAGAACAGGAGGCAATCGATTGACGACGATGACCCGCTATCTCGTCTGGTTGACCGTCATGGCCTTGTTTGTTACCGCCTGTGGTGGAACGTCGGCGTCGACGACAACGACCGCTGCCGCTTCGAACGCAGCCACCACCACGACCGCTGCTGCCGGAGCGACCGAAACCACTGCTGCCGGAGCAGTCGAGACCACTGCACCGTCCAGTGAACCGGACTGTGCCGGTGGTGCCGAGGCGGAGATCACGTTCTGGCACACTTACAACACAGATGGTCCGGAGAACAAGCAGCTCAACGACGTGGTGCTTCCGGCCTTCGCCAAGATCTGTCCCAATATCACGGTCGATGCCGTGGTGATGCCTTATGACGGGTTGCATGATCAGTTGATCGCAGCAGTGGCCGGTGGCGGCCTGCCCGACGTGATGCGGATGGACATCATCTGGACTCCGGAGTTCGCCAGCCTCGGCGCACTGGTCGAGGTGGACTCGCTGCCGGGTTTCGCGGAGCTTGCCGATCGGGTACTTCCCGGGCCACTGGCAACGAATCAGTATCAGGGCAAATACTACGGTGTTCCTCTCGACACCAACACGCAGGTGCTCGTCTACAACACCGACCTGGTCCCGGAACCACCGGCGACGCTGGATGATCTGCGTCAGGTGGCCGAGGGTCTGAGCGACCGACCGGACACCTGGGGTTTGGCGCTGGGTGGCGCCGGGCCATGGAACGTCTTCCCTTGGTTCTGGACGGCAGGCGGTACGGTAACCAATGATGACCTCACCAAGGCTTCCGGCTATCTCGACTCTGATGCGTCGATCCAGGCGCTGCAATGGTTGGTCGACATGCAGAACGACGGTCTGCTTGGGCCTTCCACCCTCGGCGGAGATCCCGACTCGTGGGGTGGTTTCAAGAATGGCAACTATGCCATGCTGAGCGATGGGCCGTGGTTCTTCCCCATCATCGGAGCGGACATGGGTCCCAATGTGGTAGGCGCCCCGCTTCCCAAAGGCCCCGGTGGTTCGATCTCGGTGGTCGGCGGCGAGAATATCGTCATGTTCCAGACGACTTCGAATGTCGACGCTTCGTGGGCATTCACGCAGTTCATGTTGTCCGATGAGGCTCAGGTGGCGATGGCCGAGGTCGGTCAGATACCGGTTACTCAAACAGGTCTGGCGTCCGATGCCGTGACGAGTGTCGACTACTACGCCCCATACATCGTCCAGCTGCAGACGGCGCGGCCCCGCACAGTCGCTCCCTCCTGGCCGCAAATCGAACAGATCCTGACTGACGCATTCACCGCAGCCCTGCGCGGCACGAAGACCGTCAAGGAGGCGCTGACGCAGGCGGCCGCTCAGATCGACCCGTTGTTGAGCAAATAGAAGAGACATGAAGAAGAGGACGCCGGCCGGGACTGTCGATCCCGGCCGGCGTCCCGCCAACCGACGATGAAGACCATACGTCTCGCTCACCAACCCGTCAGGCACCCTTCCCAGTCGACGGGTTGGCGTGCGGGAGACAGGCGCACATCGAAGCGGTGGCGCGAGCTTCGGGTGGCGCTTCCGTTCATGCTGCCCGGGTTGTTGTTCGTGTTGGTGTTCGTTCTGTGGCCGCTGGTTCGCGGTATCCAGATGAGCATGTACAACTGGAACCTGATGGTTCCCAATCGGAGTGTCTTCGTCGGGGCAGACAACCTGATCCGGGCACTTACCGATCCGAGCTTCTGGGTGGCCACACGCAACACGTTCCTGTATGCCGCGGTGACCGTTCCCGGTCAGATGGTCCTCGGGCTGGCTGCAGCGCTCATGTTGAATACCCGCATCCGCAGCAAGGTGTTGTTCAGAACCCTTTACTACCTGCCGGTGGTGACGTCCTGGCTGGTGGTCAGTTTCATCTTCCGTTTCCTGTTCACCGACGGTCTCGGCCCGGTCAACTACATGTTGGTCGACGTCCTCCACATCGCTGATAGCCCGATCCCATGGCTCCACCAGACCTGGACGGCTCAGGTCCCGATCATCCTGCTCGGAATCTGGAAAGGTGTTGGATGGAACATGGTTATCTTCCTGGCCGCTTTGGCCACCATGCCTGCAGAACTTCACGACGCGGCTGCCGTGGATGGCGCAGGCAGCTGGGATCGGTTCCGCTATGTGACGCTTCCCCTGCTGAAACCGACCGTCTCGTTCGTCGGCGTTGTGCTGACCATTGGAGCGTTCAACGTTTTCCTGTCGGTGTACCTGCTCACCGGTGGAGGGCCGGAACGCAGCACCGAGGTTCTGCTCACCTATATGTACAACCAGGCGTTCCGATTCCTCGACTTCGGCTACGGGGTCACCATCGGTCTGCTCCTGGGAGTGGTGGTCGTCATATTGGGGTTCGTACAGCGACGGGCGCTGCGCGGGGCGGTGGAGTACTGATGGGCACCGCCGACCTCGCTACCACCGCTGAGACCTCCGTGGAGAGACGCGGCCGCCGGCGTAGCGGACGGCTCGTTCTATACCTCCTTCTCGTCGTGGGCGCGGTTGTGATGATCCTCCCATTCGGCTACATGATCGGGACCGCTCTGAGCCCAGATCGGTGGATCATGCCCTACCCGCCCACCCTGTGGCCGGAAGGTGCCACACTTGACAACTTCGCCAGGGCGTGGAACGAGGCCGGTCTCCAGCGTTACATGCTGAACAGTGCAATCGTGTCCGTGGTGACTGTGGTGCTCACCCTGGCGGTGGCCTCCACAAGCGCCTTCGCCTTCGCCCGGCTCCGTTTCCCAGGAAGAGAACTCATATTCGGGCTCTACCTGATCACGATGATGATCCCCGACATGATCGCCCTGCTGCCCAAGTTTCAGGTGATGCGCGACTTCGGTCTCACCAACTCAT
Organism: Gammaproteobacteria bacterium; assembly: GCA_011682695.1. NCBI lineage: Bacteria > Pseudomonadati > Pseudomonadota > Gammaproteobacteria > Gammaproteobacteria bacterium. The sequence continues at coordinate 400 of JAACED010000014.1, read as the reverse complement.
GGATGGGACTGTGGATCGTGTATGTCTCCGGTGCGGTCGCGTTCAACACGTTCTTGCTTCGCGCCTTCTTCCAGCGAGTCCCCAGCGAGCTCGAAGACGCGGTACAGATCGACGGAGGGGGACCCTGGACGTTCTATTGGCGGGTCCTCATACCCCTGACCAAACCCGCCTTGGCCGTGGTGGCGGTGTTCACCTTCCTCGCTGCCTGGGACGACTTCTGGTGGGCACGACTGCTCATCCAGACCCCTGAGCTGCGCACGCTGCCCCTCGGCATCCTCTTGTTCTTCAACGCTCACGGAACCCAATGGTCGACCGTGTTCGCCGCCACCACACTGGCTGCTATCCCCGAGATCCTGGTGTTCGTGTTTCTCCAAAGGTATTTCGTGACCGGCCTCTATAC